>DATFXZ010000037.1:0-8571 GCA_035315305.1 Terriglobia bacterium
GCGGCGCCGGGAGGTGCGCCTGAGCCCAAGACTTTCCCGACAACGCGTGTGACGCGAGCGAAAACATCCTCGCCTACCACCGACCGCAGGTCTTGTCCCGGCGGGAGCATGATCTTGCTCATCATCGAGAGTTGTGTTGCGCCGTCCAGCGGAATCTCAGCATTGAAAACGTCGGCCGCGCTCAGTGCTCGGCGAACCACTTCCGGCAATTCCAGAACACGCGCGTCCGGCACGTGCACCGTGCCATACAAGTAACTCGGTACGGGCCCTTCGATTCGCCATAAAAACGGCTTCTCCGTCGCACGGATCTGCGCCGAAATCTGATCGACCAGAGAAATAATCAAAAAGGCGCAAGCAAAGAGACCAAGTGATCGTCTACGCTTCATTCAATACTCCCGGCGAGATTATAGCGGCTGGACGGGAACATTGTGATTCGTTTTAGCGTACATTTAGAGCCTGGCTGAAGGGGCGTGCTGCCCCCAATTCTCCAATTCGAGAGCGTGTGTGAGCGACCCCTGCCGCCTTCGGCAATAAAGCTCTCACGTTGCAGGTGTAATCTCCCCCTTGTGAGGGGGAGACGCGAGCGGAGCGAGCGAGGGGGTCGCTCACACACCATCTCGACTCAAATATGAAACACGGATACACGTTTTACTCCGAAGCGTTCCGGATTGCTCTTCGGGCCATCTGGTCTCATAAACTCAGAGCATTTTTGACGTTGATTGGGATCATCATTGGCGTCGCTTCTGTGATTGTCGTCGGCGCGTCGATAAGCGGCCTTAACACTTATGTCATTGACCGTGTTTCGCGGGTACTCGGCATAAACCATTTCATGATTGCGCGGATGGCAAACGTCGGTCCTTTGAGCGAGGAGGAATGGGAGAAGCGGAACAAACGAAACAAGCGGCTTAGTTGGGACGACTTCGAGTGGGTTCAAGCGAATTGTGCGCTTTGCCAGGAAGTCGGTGCGGCAGCATCCCGGTCGATTGATCTCAAGCAGAATGGCGAAGAACTCTTCGGCACGGACATTAATGGTGTCACGGCGAACATGGCTGAGATCGAAGATAAAACGATCGACGATGGACGGTTCATCCGGCCGAATGAAGTGCAGTCGGGTGAATATGTCATCGTCATCGGCGCAGAACTTCGCGAAAAGTTCTTTCCTCAAACAGATCCGATAGACAAAACCGTCAAGATCGCGGGTTATCCGATGCGTATCGTCGGAGTCGAGCAGAAGCGCGGTTCGATGTTCGGCCAGTCGCTGGATAACCACGCTTATATTCCACTCACGACGTACGGGCGCATGTTCGGGAGGACGCAAAGCCTGCAGGTCCACGGCAAGTCACGGGACCGGGAATTGTTTCAGAGAACTCTCGATGAGGGGCGCGTCGCGATGCGGATTCACCACAAGCTCAAAGGCAACGCAGAAGACGATTTCGGACTCGTTGACGTTCAACAGGTGAATAACCAGGTGGATCAGTTTACAGGAGCGATCGCCGGAGTCATCACACCCATCACTCTCATCTCGCTTGTGGTCGGCGGCATTGTGGTGATGAACATCATGCTCGTCAGCGTCACAGAACGTACCTTTGAGATCGGTTTGCGCAAAGCCCTCGGCGCGCGGCGAAGGCAGATCTTGCTGCAGTTTTTGATTGAATCGGTTCTGCTTGCATCGTTTGGCGGCGTGTTCGGCCTGTTGATGGCTGCCGGCATTTCCTGGCTTGTCGCAGCGACGACACCGATTCCCATGACAATCACGGTTCCGTACATCGTGCTGGCCCTCGTCGTCTCAGGAGGTATTGGCATGATCGCGGGCATCTATCCGGCGTTTCGCGCTGCCCGGCTTGATCCTATCGTCGCGTTGACGAAGAATTGAAGAACTAATGAATATTGGCACCGTCACCCATTCTGAGATCGTCTCGATGGCGCTCGACAGTATCAGGGCGCATAAATTCAGAAGCGCGTTGACGGTGCTCGGCATTGTGATCGGTGTATCAACTGTTATTGCGATTGCGTCCATTCTCACTGGCTTGCGTGAAAATCTCGTCAAGCTGATCGAGGAATACGGCACCGATAATATCTACGCTTTTCATCTCTCAACGGGGTTCAATCCAAATCAGGATCGCGAAGAGCGCACACGTAAGCCTCTAACGGAAGATGATGCAAAGGCAATCCTTGAACACACAAATACAGTCGAAGACGTCTCGCTCGTCGCACTTCCGGATTTTGGTTTCAATCGCACCATCACGTATCAGGGCTACACCTACAGGAGAGGAAACCTGAGTGGGGTTTCAGCCAACTATGCGCAAACGACGAATGTAACCGTCAGCGATGGCCGTTTCATCAGCGACTTTGACGATCAGCATCGGCGCGACACGATGGTGATCGGCGTCAGTGTTGCCGACGCCCTCTTCTGGGATCACAAGAGCGCAATCGGCTCCTACGTCAAGATGGGCGATCGCACGTTCGAAATCGTCGGCGTCCTCCAAAAAAGAAAGAGCGCGTTTCTCGGTGAGAACGACGAGGACAATGCAGTCTACGTCCCATTTCGTACGATGCGACAAATCGCTGCCGGACGCCGTTGGATGATGCTAGTCATCCAGGCGAAGTCCGGAAAAATTCGACAGGCGCTCGATCAGGTCGAAACCGTTTTGCGCCGCCAGCGCGGTGTGAAGTTCAACGAGAATAGCAATTTCGATCTAGGTACAGCCGACCGATTCATCTCCGAATTCGATAACATTACAAAGCTTGCGGGGTTGATCGCGATTGCAATGTCGAGTGTGGGATTGCTGGTCGGCGGCATCGGAGTGATGAACATCATGCTCGTCTCCGTAACGGAGCGAACCCCTGAGATTGGTGTACGCAAAGCGCTAGGTGCGCGAGCTCGCGACATCACGACACAATTTCTCTGCGAAGCAATGACGCTGACTTTTCTCGGCGGCTTCACCGGAGTGCTGCTGGCGATCGGTGTCAGTCAGATCCTCATGTTTTTCATTCCATCTTTGCCTGCAACCATTCCAATATGGGCCGTCGTCGCAGGGCTCCTCGTATCTGTGGCCGTTGGTCTCTTATTCGGCGTCTGGCCTGCGCGCAAAGCGTCGCGCCTCGATCCGGTCGAGTGCCTCCGCTACGAGTAGAATCGGCAAAGACACGGAAAAATACAGGAATTTGTCGCCTGGACTCAGGACTTTCCCCTTTGATCTGCAGTCACGCATTTGGCTTGGTGTGGGAATTGTTTGAAGACTTCGCTGTAGATAGAAGTTAAAGACACCGCGAGGTTCTAAGGTCCCTCGATTGCTGAGTCCGGGCGCGACCTTCCTGCCCCTGGAAAGACTCGTCGCGAAAGCCAACTGCCCGAATCGCCATTGCATCACCGGCGAGATCTCGAGGCTTAACGTCATCAAAAAAATCGTTCGGGATTCGTGTGCCCGATCGTGGGCAGCGACTCCACAAGGTAGGACACAGTGCAAAAGAGGTTTCCTCGGTTGTATGAGCTCTTTGGCATGTGCAGCAGTGTATTGCTCGTGCTTGCACACGCACTTATATTTCAATTCACGAATGCGGCATACGCTGCGTCGGTGAGCCTCGCATGGGATCACCACCTCGACTCCAATGTCGCCGGTTACAACATCTACCGTTCTAGCGAATTCGGAAAATTTACGTCAGCTCCCCTCAATGGGGAGTCGCCGGTTACGACGAAGTCTTTCACGGACTCTACAGTGCACGCTGGAACCTATTACTACGTTGTTAAGGCCGTGGATATTTTCGGACGGGAGAGTGACGCCTCGAACCAGGTCGAGTTCACTGTTAATACGCCGGATGGTGACGCGATTCCGTTCAGTGTACAGAGCACGACGATTACAGAGCCTAGCGGAAACAGCTTGGAGAATTTGGATTCCAATGGTGTTCCATGGTCAGCTGTCGACGAGTCGGAACCGCATGTTGGGTATGCTCGTATGCAAGTCGAACCGGGCAGAGTGTCGAACGGCATCGTGGCCATCAGCCGGAGCGTTGAGGAAACGGTTGTGAGCGAAACTTCGCTGGCGGCATCTGCTCCAATCCGCACAGGACGCCTGTACGTGAATGTTGATGGCAGGGTCAATACAGGTCTTGCCTTAGTTAATAACGAAAATGTACCGGCGGTTATTTCGTTCTATTTCACGGATGCCAACGGACTCGACTTTGGTCATGGCTCGTTCACGCTCGAAGCGAAGCATAGTATTTCGCCGTTTGTGAATCAGGCGCCATTTAACCTTCGAACGTCCATGCAAGGTACATTGACATTCAACTCGTCCCTACCGGTCACAGTCACAGGGATTAGAGGATTGACTAATGAGCGGGGCGAGTTGTTGATGACGACG
This sequence comes from Terriglobia bacterium, assembly GCA_035315305.1. Lineage (GTDB taxonomy): Bacteria > Acidobacteriota > Terriglobia > 20CM-2-55-15 > 20CM-2-55-15 > 20CM-2-55-15. Next base: position 4,359 of record DATFXZ010000037.1, read on the forward strand.
CAACCCGTGAGTTCGCTGGACGCGCCAACAACTCATGCTTCTATCGTATTCCCGCAGTTCTCCGATGGCGCCGGTTGGTCCACTCAACTTGCCCTCATCAACCCAACAGACACCTCGGTTACCGGACGCTTTCAATTCTTTGGTCGCGCTTCACCTGACGCACCGGTATCGACACTCACAATGACCGTGAATGGAGCCACAGGTTCATTGTTCGACTACATGATTCCGCCTCGCAGCACCGTTCGATTTGTGACAGCGAACGCAAGCTCGGATATTCACACCGGCTACATATTGGCAACGCCTGAAGACGGCAGCGTGGTCCCGCACGGATTCTCGATTTTGTCGATATCGAACCAGGGAATTACTGTCTCAGAGACAAGCATTCCGGCGGCATCGCCCGAAACGGTACTCCAAATGTATGTGGAGAAATCGGCAACTCTGCACTCTCGTTTAGCAGTCGCGAATCCATCTGCATCGCCGGCCTGGGCCACGTTCGAACTCGCACCATTGCATGGATCGTCCTTGACTCGAATCACCTCGGTTCTGATTCGGAGCGGTGGACACATAGCTCCCTTGATCGAGGATTTGTTTCCAGCGCTGCATGATGGGTTCCAGGGACTCCTGCGGATACTTTCTACTCAATCGATCGGTGTCGCCGCTCTACGAATTCGAGACAATAAACGCGGTGACCTGATTGTCACGGGTATCCCGGTTTTCAGCGAAGCACCTTCATCCACGAGTTCGACAGTTGTATTCCCGCTCGTGGTACGTGGCGCAGGGTTCTCGACAGAATTCGTCGCAAACTAATTGCGCGGCATATTGCCCTCCTCGTGAGGAGGGGAATACGGCTACCTGTCGTTCAGAGCATATCGGATGGCGGCCTCCATGCTCATGGACCAGCCATCCATTTCCGGCTCGAGGGCCTCAGCGCCCAACGCGAGTCGGGCAGAATCAAGAAGGCGCGACTGCGAGAGGCCGTCTCTTATTGTTACAGCACCAAACGAATGGCGGATAGCGCCAGCCGCTCCGGCGAGACGTAGGGCCCGTTTCGCGTCACCGCGGCTGACTGCAAAATCAGCAAACTGTTCCAGGGCGAGCGACACACCACGGCGGTTACCGAGATCACGGAACGAGACGAGTGCTTGCGAGAGAATGCGATAAGCCTCATCGTCTTTTTCCTGCTGAAACATGAGTGCAGCAAAGTCGACCATGGTTCTCGCGAGACCTCTTCGATCGCCCAATTTATCAAACGTTGCCATGGCGCGTTCATACGAGTGACGGGCAGCATCGAAATTACTCAACTTCCGTTCCAGATCGCCGAGACGGCTTTGAAGCCACGCCATGCCCCGCAGATCACGTTGCCCGGCGAATAATGCAAGAGCCTGTTCGCAAAGTGGCTTTGCGGCGGCAAAATCACCGCCGGTTTCGAGCAGGCGAGCAAGATTGTTCAGCGCTTGCGCTGTTGCCCGATCATTGCCGGCCTGTTGCGACAGACTCAGACACTCTTCAAAAATCGTCCGTGCCGACTCCTGATTGCCTGTCGCGTGGGCATTGGCGCCGAGAGCTGTGAGTGCGGTTAAGACGCCAGCGATATCATCGATCTCTCGGTCGAGCGCTAATTGCTTTTCGTGCAGTACTCGTGCCTCGACGTAGTCTCCCTGCTGCCAAGCCAGATCGCCCGCTGCATGTAGCGCCTGCGCGCGCGCTTTTTGTGTTCTGGCAGGCAGTTCCAATAATGCAGCCAGGCGCTCTCGACCCTCACCGTAGTGCTCTCTCCACAGCCAGAATGGATACACTGCAGCACCCAGGCGGAGACCCCACTCAGCTTGTTTTGTTCGAATCGTCCAATCCAGCGCTGCCCGAAAGTTGTCGTGCTCCACACTACAGCGGTCGAGCCAGGCTTCGAGTTCGGCGGGACTAAGTTGGCCTCCGGCTCCACCTTCTTCCGCCAGCACGAGGCAGTAAGCGGCGTGTGCGCGGCGGGTGACAACCTCATCTGTACCTACCTCTAGCCTTTCCACGGCATACTCGCGAATCGTTTCCAACATCGTGAATCGCGTTTCTCCGCCTTGCGCTTGCGTTTGCAGAATCAAACTTTGACCGGCGAGAGACTCCATCCCATCCAGCACACTGATACTGAGATCTTCAGCAGCGTTGCAGACAGCTTCAACGGCTTCCAAAGTGCATCCGTTTACAAAAACGCCAAGCCGCCGGAAGAGTTTCTGTTCCTCGGCACTGAGCAACTCGTGACTCCACTCGACGGCGGCCCGCAGCGTCTGCTGGCGTTCCGGCAGATCGCGCTTACCGCCCGTCAGCAATTCGAATCGGCAAGCGAGCCGGTTGAGCATCGCTTTCGGGGTCAGTGTGCGGACTCGCGCAGCAGCCAACTCGATCGCCAACGGTAGGCCATCGAGCCGCAAGCAAATCTCAGCGATAGATGCGGCGTTTTCCTCGGTCAATGTAAAGTCCGGCTTGATAGCCGCTGCCCGCTGTAGAAATAACGCGACGGATGGGCAGTGAGACAATCCTTCCGGAGTCAGACGCACATCGCGTGACGGGCACTGGAGAGGCGGCACCGCAAATTCGTACTCCCCGTACACGCGAAGCACGGCTCGGCTCGTCACCAATATCTTTAGGAGAGGGCAACTCTCCAACAGATCGGTGAGGACTGGCGCGGCCTCGAGCACCTGCTCGAAATTATCAAGCACCAGCAAGACAGGTTCAGGCACGGCCCGAAGCGCCTCTTTCAAGACCTCCGCCGGTTCCCGACTTCCGATTTCGCGAGCGTCGAGGGTTTGCATAATAGTGGGGGCCACGAGAGAAGGATCGCGGATGGAGGCCAAAGCCACGAAGAACACACCGCTCGAAAAGGACTGTGCCGTATCGGCCGCGACTTGTAACCCGAGACGTGTTTTGCCCGTTCCGCCCGCACCGGTGAACGTTAACAGCCGCACATCCTTGCGCAGGAGAAGCGCACGCGCCTGAGCCAGATCCTCTTCACGTCCAATCAGCGGGGTCCGAACCGAGGGCAGCGTTGAGCGTGCCAACGGAGCTACATCCAGTTGCGGTCGTGCCAATCGATCGCCAAGCATCGCGAGATCCCGCGCCAGATCGCGCGTTGACGCATATCGATCTCCTGCCCGCTTCGCCAGACATCGATCGATAATCCATTCAACCGGAGATGGAATACCGAGTCTCAACTCCTCGAACGCAGGCGGCTTATCACGCAGGATCGATGCCAGGACCTCAATCACCGAGTCTCCGACAAAAGGATGCCGGCCCGTCAGCATTTCGAACATGATGATGCCCAGTGAAAACTGATCGGAGGAAGAACTGACGTGCTCACTACGTACTTGCTCCGGCGACATGTAAGCGGCTGTTCCAACAATTTCTCCTGCGCCCGTCAGCCCGCCGGCCGTGATTTCGGTATCCACCGGGGTGTCTCGCTTTGCAATGCCGAAGTCGAGCAACTTCACTGTGCCGCGATCGCTGATTTTGACGTTTGCCGGCTTCAAATCACGGTGCACGATTCCAAGCTCATGCGCCGCTTCCAACGCCGCGGCAATCTGACCAGATAAATGGAGCGCTTCCTCCACTGTCATCGGTCCACGCTTCAGCCGATCGGCGAGTGTCTCACCTTCCACCAGCTCGAGCACAAGGTACGTTGAACCTTCGGCTTCAAGGAGATCGTAGATCGCGGCGATGTTGGGATGATTCAGCGAGGCCAATACTTCGGCTTCCTGCTGGAAACGTCCAATCCGCTTCGGATCGCGCGCAAAGCTGTCAGGTAAACTCTTGATGGCGACTTCGCGTTTGAGTTTCCCGTCCCTGGCGCGATAGACGTCGCCCATTCCACCGGAGCCGATCTGGGCAGTGATCTGGTATGAACCAAGCGTTGAGCCAACTCTAATTGCCATAGACCACGCAAAAAACCGTACTAAGATACCGGATTTTAAAAAAAATGTCCGCGCCGACATTACGAGTCGTTGTGCTCTTCTTCCTCCCATCGCCTCTCGATTTCGGCACTTTTCTGCCGTCGCCTTTGAATGGCCCACATCGCAAGCAGAGTCACAACTATCCAGACAGTCGCCGATGACGTAAGGATCGGAATCCAAGTGGTCCATATGCGCTGCCGGCCCCAGAATTCAGATTCGGCATGAGCTGCCGTGGTCCCTGTTACATCGGCGAAGGCAGTCTCGAATGAGGAGCCTTG
>DATFXZ010000038.1:0-4685 GCA_035315305.1 Terriglobia bacterium
CAGCGGCCGCGATTCCAGCCCGATTGTTTTCCACGTCAGCCGAAGTGGTTTGCATTTGGGTCGAAGTAGTCGTTGTGGTGATAGGAACATCGATGTGTAGCGACTGGGCTGTCGCTACGGCATTGGCAAGGTCGGCACGCGCCTGATCAACGGCAACTTGGTAATCTTTCGGATCGATTTCGACGAGAACCGTTCCTTCTTTTACGTATTCGTTGTCTTCAACGTTTACTCGAACTACGTAGCCGGAAATCCGTGCACTGATGGGATAAAGATGAGCGTCAACCTGAGCGTCGTCTGTGGTTTCGTAACTGGAGAAATGGCGCCATAAGAACACACCGGCTACGAAAACCACGACCACGCCACCCAGGAGCAGCAGCATGTTTCTTCGGCGTCTCCAGTGTCTTTGCAGTCGCGTGAAAGTACGGGGCGGAACTCCTGCGGTGTCACCTGGCGAAGGTGGTTCGTTGTCCTTAGCCATGCCGGTCTCTTGGCACGCCCGGTTCCTTGATAGGCATAAGGAAGGGAGGTGCCACAAGGTGCATCCGTGGACTCTTGGTGAGCAGCTAAAATCTCAGAAAAAGAAAAGGCCCAGGTGAGTACCTGAGCCTTTTCTGGGTTCGCGCTGCTTACAGACTGTAGTACATGTCGAACTCGACCGGATGAGTCGTCATGCGGAAGCGGGTTACCTCTTCCATCTTCAATTCCATATAAGCGTCAATCATGTCATCCGTGAAAACGCCGCCCTTGGTCAGAAATGCACGGTCTTTATCCAGGTGAGTGAGCGCTTCGTCCAGCGACGCGCAGGGATGCAAAATGTCTTTCGCCTCCTCAGGTGACAGGTCATAGAGGTTTTTATCGATGGGGTCGCCTGGGTGAATCTTGTTCTGCACGCCATCCAATCCGGCCATCATCATCGCCGTGAAAGCAAGATAGGGATTTGCCATAGGATCTGGGAAGCGTACTTCGATGCGGCGAGCCTTCGGGCTGTTCACAAGCGGTACGCGTACCGCTGCGGATCGGTTACGAGCCGAATAGGCAAGATTGATCGGGGCCTCGAAGCCAGGCACGAGTCGCTTGTACGAGTTCGTCCCGGGATTGGTGATTGCGTTCAGTGCCTTCGCGTGCTTGATCACGCCGCCAATGTAATAGATCGCGAACTCCGACAGTCCGCCATAGCCGTCCCCCGAGAAGAGATTCTGTTCGCCCTTCCAGATCGACTGATGCACGTGCATACCGGAACCGTTGTCGCCGACAATTGGTTTCGGCATGAACGTCGCAGTCTTGCCATATTTTGCAGCGGTATTGTGGACGGCATACTTCAGACGAATCAGCCAGTCTGCACGCTGGACCAGCGGAGCGAATTTGGTGCCGATTTCGTTTTGCCCTGCAGTTGCGACTTCGTGGTGATGGACCTCTACGATCACACCCATTTGTTCCAATGCCAGAGCGACTGACGAACGGATATTCTGCAGGGAATCTACGGGCGGGACAGGGAAGTATCCGCCTTTGACGGAGGGTCGATGGCCTTTGTTGCCGCCGTCGAATTTATCTCCGGTTGACCAGGCAGCCTCTTGTGAATAGATCTTGTAGTGTGCGCCCGACATGTCGGCAGACCATTCGACCGCGTCGAAGATGAAAAATTCGGGTTCAGGACCGAAGAAGGCGGTATCGCCCAAACCCGTCGACTTAAGGTAGGCTTCGCCGCGTTTTGCGATTGAGCGAGGGTCGCGATTGTAGCCTTTCATGTCGGATGGTTCGATTACGTCACAAGTGATCGCGAGCGTCGTCACATCCAGAAACGGGTCGATAAAGGACGATGTTGGATCCGGCAACAGGAGCATGTCTGAAGCCTGGATGCCCTTCCAACCGGCGATCGAGGAACCGTCAAAAAAGTGGCCTGATTCAAATTTTTCTGGGCCGAAAGCTTTGACGGGCACGCTGACGTGCTGTTCCTTGCCGCGCGTATCTGTAAAGCGGAGGTCAACGAATTTGACATCCTTATCTTTGATTGTTTGGAATGTCTCTTTTGGGGTCATAGTTTTTTCCTCGAACCGGAATAGTTTTTATTGAGTCCGTAACAGCGAAAAATGGCCAACATTCTGCCACAAAAAGAAAAAGCCCTCGACTCCAAAAAATTGGAATCGAAGACTTCATCGTCAGCAGCTCGACACGCCTTTGTGTCCTACTTTGTGTTTTATAACCTAAACATTTTCATCCTGTCCATGGGGAAATTCGGGGTCAGACGTCTAAATCACCCAATTACAATTCAAGAATTCTTCTGTCGTAATTGGGTGATTTAGACGTCTGACCCCGAATTTTTCCCGCCCCATCGGGTAATTTAGGCAACCGTCCCCGGATAAGCATTTATTGGACCTTAGGAATTGCGGCGGCGTTTCCCTTTGCTTTTTCTCGCATTCGCTTCGTGAGCTTTTCGATTCTGTCGAGTTTCTCGAAAATCCGGGCAGAGATCACGTCCTTGCCGCCGTCCTCGATCTCGGAACTAATTTGTTTGCTGAGGTCGGCCAATTCCGCGGCCGCCTCCTTCAACTCTCGGTAATTTTTCTCGCCGGCTTCCTTTTCTGCCTTTTTCTGCATGTCTTTCAGAGGGTCACGCGGAAACTGCTGGAAAGCGGCAAGGGCGGCTGCCAGGACCGCCGTCAGGATAAATCTCATAAGCGCCTCTTTGTGCCGTCTATTGTAGGAGGGGAGATCAGCAGCCGCAGTAGAAATTTACGGTCGGATGAGTGGGGGGCACCATGCTAGAATTGCGAATTCGGGCTCGCAAGAGGGTTCCGTCTAGCGTGTGTCGCCTCAGATTTAAGTTGGTTGTTTTCCCCCAAAAACTTTCATGAACTTCGAAGCGATTTCAACGTGGCTGAGAAATAGTTTGCTGCCATATGGCGGATTCGGTCTCATGGTATTGGCCATGTGTGACTCGTCGTTCGTGTCCTTACCCGAAGTCAACGATATTTTGCTTATGACTTTTGCGATCAACGATCCCGGTAGCATGTTGAAGTTTGCTTTATTGACTACCGTAGGCTCTGTGATCGGTTGCGCTTTGCTTTACACGGTGGGTCGAAAAGGTGGTGAAACGTTCCTTCGCAAAACTTTTGCGGATGAACGGTTAGCGCGCGTTCAAAGTTGGTATCAGCGCCATGGAGTGCTGGCAGTTATCGTTCCTTCATTGTTACCTCCACCCACACCGTTCAAGATTTTTGTTTTGTCCGCCGGTACTTTCGGTATTTCGTGGCCCAAGTTTCTGACGGCCGTGGTCATTGGCCGCGGTATTCGATATTTTTCGGAGGGAATCTTGGCGGTGCTGTACGGTCCCGCGGCAATTCAGTTCGTCCAAAAAAATTACGGCAAGATCGGATTGATTTTGGCCGTTCTTATTGTCGTTAGCGGACTCATTTTTTTTTCTTTCGCGCGCCGGCGAGTTCCAAGCACTGAAGCGTGAAACAACTAATTTTAAAACTACAACTTCTGGTGTGTTTGCTGCTGCTGGTTCAGGCCGGCTGCATTAAGAAAACAACTGTCGTGCCGCAGTCAGATCGTCTGCTGCCGGCACAAACCGCCACGCGTTCTGAGTTGCTTCAAGCCCTTCAAGAAAAGAGCAAGCAGGTTGAGACACTCAAAGCAACCGTCGGCATCGAATTCTCCCGCGGCGGCGCGAAAACGGGCGTTTTGGACGAATATCGTGAAACCAAGGGTTATGTTTTTGTCGAGCGTCCATCGCACATAAGAGTGCAAGTTCAAATGCCGGTCGTGCTGACCACGGTTGCGATCATGGTTTCGGATGGCCAGCAGTATCGTCTGTCCATTCCGATTAAGAATCAATTTGCGATCGAAGATGTTAACGCACCGATCAGTGCCGATAGTTCACTGAACAATCTGCGGCCGCAGATCTTTCTAGACGGTTTATTCATCGATATAACTCGATTCGAAAAGAAACAGCCGCTCTTCGAAGAAGCGGTGGTCGGAACCCACAGCTATTACGTGTTCAGTTTCTTCGACAATTCCGATTCTGAGCCGCAGTTACTCGAAAAGCTTTGGATCGACCGTACCGATATGGAAGTCTCACGGAAGCAGGTATTCGGTAAGGACGGAAGAGTGGAGACTGATGTCGATTACCAGAATTACGCTGGTGAAGCTGGGATGCGGTATCCCAAAGCGATCATCATCCACCGGCCGATCGAGGACTTCACTGTAAAAATGACTTTTCAGCAAACAACAATGAACGAGAAGTTAGATGCGAAGATATTTGATCTGCCTCGGCCTGAAGGATCCAAGCTCTTGCAGGTCAGGAAGTAGGTGCAGCGGGAATGAATAGACAAATGATCATTGCCGGCCTGAAGGCCCGTCCTGTACGAACCACCGTCAGCATCTTGGCGGTCGCGCTCGAGGTCATCTTGATATTGGTAGTTGTTGGCCTAACGAGCGGAATCTCGAATGAGACGGGGAAACGGACCGAAGGTGTCGGTGCGGATATCTGGTTACAGCCGCCGAATTCGTCTCTACTGCTCGCCTTGAATTCCAGCACGATGCCGATTGCACTCCGCGACAAGATTGCCGAACTCGATGGCATCAAGGCTGTTGCTCCTGTACAGACACTGGTCAATTCGTCAGCCGGACTGGAAGTCATCTACGGAATCGAGCCGGAGTCCTTCACAGCCATGAGCGAGGGT
>DATFXZ010000039.1:0-2633 GCA_035315305.1 Terriglobia bacterium
GAAACGTGATTCTGCGAGTGAAAGGAGTTACCACCAAATTGGTCGGCTGTGTGGGATCGGCAGCAAGAAATTTCGGTGAAGCCCACCTTAGCGCAGCCGACGCAGTGGTTGCTCTCAAGTCACGTTTCGGTGTGAGCGACCACCCCGGCCGCTTCGCGGCCACCCCTCCTCACGAGGAGGGGAATATGAAGTCTCGGCACGTGGGTGTATGTTATTCGGTACCAATTTTTCAAATGGGAGCGGAGTGATGAGACAAAAATCTGTATGGTTGGCAGCAACTGTCGTGGCCATTTTCGTTTTGAGTTCCGTTATCTGGGGCCAGGCAGCGAGAGCGGATGTGAGCGGCGTCTGGACGTTCAGTGTGGAGTCCGCCGCGGGTACTAGTACACCGGCAGTCACATTCAAACAAGACGGCGAGAAGCTGACAGGACACTACTCTTCGCAATTGATGGGAGAAGCCGAACTGGCGGGCACGGTCAAGGGGCAGGTCATAGAGTTCGTCGTATCGGCAGATGTGCAGGGCACGAGGATCGAGCTGAGGTACAGCGGCACTGTCGAAGGTAAGGACTCGATGAAGGGGAAGCTCTCCGCCGGCGAGTTCGGTGATGGGACGTTTATTGCAAAGCGGAAGCAGTAATGAGTAATGAGTTATGAGTTTTGAGTTATGAGTGATGAGTCAGAACTCACCACTCATAACTCAGAACTCATAACTCTTACGGCTTCACTGCATCGGGCGGAGGACCCTCTGGCCCGGAGGAACCAAGGAAGATCTTTTTACCGTCCGGGAACGTCAGGTCGCGGCCATTCGCGCGATTGGATCCATCCTTTGCCTGGTAACCGTCGACAAGGATTTCTGTTCCTGCCGGAAGCGAGTTCTTCGTGAAGCCGCGGCGGAGCAGCGTATTCGGTGTTCCTCCCTCGATCATCCAGCGAGTCGTGGTGCCATCGGAATTTTTCACATCGATGTGAATCCACGAGTGTGGATTAATTAGCTCCACTTTCGCCACAGTACCTCGCAGCTTCAATGGTTTCTTTGCATCAAACTCGGCGGTAAAGGCATGGTGCGCCAACACCGGGAGTACCGCGAGAAGCACCCCAACGCCGGCCAATATGAAAGCTAGTTTTCTTCTCATGGATGTCTCTCCTTATTTCGTTGTTTTTTCTCGGCGCGAGCGCCGGTGAGCACCCTCACAGTCATCGCAGGTCGCCCTTTACAGGATTTTTCCGAAGGTGTCCATACAGCGCTTCTTCGGCAAATTCCGGGCATTTGTATTCCATGATTTGAGCGTTCTTTTCAGCCCGGCGATATAACGGCATGCTGATCTTCCACGGACGCGAAAAGACATTGGGATCTTCAATGGTTGCTTCATACATCAGAGTGTCCGGGCTGCGCGGCGTGTAGCGTTCGACGACGTGTAGAGCGTCGCTGTGATAGTTCCCGGCCCGGTCAAACCATGTTTGATCGTTAAGACCGGTGACATCGATCACCAGGGTTTCGCCTTCCCAACGGCCGTTGGACCAGCCCATCCAACTATCGGTCGGCGCTTCGCTGGGTTTGCCCATATTGATAACCCGCACTGCGCCCGCAAACTCGTACGCGATCATGATCGTATCTTTTCCTTGAATGATTTGGAAAGGATATGGCATGTACGTCGAGCGGGGTACGCCGCCCATGTAGCACTTGACCTCCGGATCGAGCTTTAGGCGATTGGCAAAGTTGTCTTTCTTCTTCGCAAGAGCTTCAGGCTTATATGGAATTGAGCCGCCGTCGACGACCCCTGTTCCCGGTGGGATCGAGAACTGAGCACCCAACGCCAGAACCGTGCCCTGCGCAGCGGCATGAGGTTCCAGATCCCAGTTTGCTTCGTTCAGGGCCTGCCAGATACCGTTCAAATTGGGTTTACCGTCGGCCGTACGTGGCGCTCGATACGCTTGTGCAGCGGGGGCCTGAGCTTTTGAGGAAACGCGAGACACCAGGAGGCCGGCCACAAGAGCGGCGCCAATCAAAATCCAAGCCTTAAAACCAATTCGCATTTTCATCAAACTCCTCGTCAGACATATCGTTTAGCTGTAAATTTGCCAAGAGTCTAAAACAACAGGAGCCTTCAATGAAGAGATTTCCTCTGCTTTTGGTCATCTTCGCGATTGTATTGCGGGGTGCCGCCGCACCCGCGCAAAACGGCCTGCCCACACTCGGCCAGAACGCCGCCACTGAAATCGATGCGATTCTCCAGCGCAACGTGCAGCAGGGCATAGTTCCAGGCGTCGTAGTCATGGTGGCGAACAAGGACCGTGTCCTTTATCAAGGTGCTTCCGGCTTGATGGATGTCGGCAAGCAGAAACCCATGTCCAAGGACGCCATTTTCAGGATCGCGTCGATGACAAAGCCGGTGACCTCCGTTGCCGTGATGATGCTCGTCGAGCAGGGAAAACTCAGCGTTGATGATCCCGTTTCAAAGTATCTTCCATCTTTCAAGGATCGCGAAGTCATTGCGACGTTCAATGCGGCAGACGCTACCCACACGACGAAGAAAGCCGGCAAAGAAGTCTTGATTCGACATCTGCTGACGAATACATCCGGCCTCGCATACGGGTTCTCGAACGACATGTCCAATCGCCTGCAGCAGAAGACC
>DATFXZ010000040.1:0-2164 GCA_035315305.1 Terriglobia bacterium
GATGCTCAGGGGTTCTACGGAAGTACGCAGGACAAAGTACATACCTGAGCGGATCCACCATGACGGGCCTGTGAACTTCGCGGTCTGCTGTAGATGCGGGAGGTAGATCGCGGGCGCTTGTTGGCGCTGCAGAGGCGTCGCCGCCGTGTCCCCGACGATGCCGACGATTTCTCGCGGGCGTTCGTTCGGCACCCAATCCAGCGTGATGTGTTTTCCTATCGGGTCGTCATTTGGGAAAAATTGTCGAGCCATCGTTTGGTTGATGATGATGACGAGCGGCGAGTCCGTCGTTTCATGGTCTTTAAAATCGCGACCCCGAAGCAGAGGAATTTTCATGACGCCAAAGAAACCGCGCGTGACTGCAAAGTAATGTGCAGTTTGTGGTGCTTCGTCTGAACCAACTCCCGGAGCCGGCCGTCCCTCAATAAGAAACGGCATCGTTATCGCTTGATTCTGAAATGGCGCCGCATTGACTGCGGCCACGGCTTGAACTCCTTGCAATTGCTGCAATCGATCCAACACACGTTCGAACCTTTGTGCTGGAACAGGACTGATATCCCACAATCCCATTCCTCTATACCTGCCAAATGGTTTAATCGTTTCGTTCTGTGTGAGGCGAAACTCAAAAGTAAGCAAATTCCTGGGATCGGCTCCGAGGTCTTTTTCAACAATGCGATAAAAACTATGGATCATCAGGCCTGCGCCGATCAGCAGAATCATGGCTAGCCCGATCTGACCAATCACGAGCGCGCTCCGTAAGCGAAAACGGTTAATGCTTGAGGTAGCGCTTCGGCTGGAGTCATTTAGTGATTCAACAAGGCTGACTTTTGCAATCTGCAGCGCCGGAACCATTGAAGAAAGTATGGCCGTCAATAAAACGATTAATGCAGTAAAGCCTAGAACTCGAAAATCGAGCGAAACTTTATCCAGTCGCGGAAAATCATGCGGTGCGATTGCAATAAAGACATTCAAACCTGCTCCTGCAAAAAGGAGGCCCACAGCCCCTCCCAGCAAAGCGACGGGAATATTCTCGGTGATCAGTTGGCGAACGATGCGCCACCGGCTGCCACCGAGCGCCATCCTCAGCGCAACTTCATTGCGGCGAGTTGCGGCACGTGCCAGCAGTAATCCCGCGACATTCGCGCACCCGATCAGCAGCACAAAAGCGACCGAACCTTCGAGGATCAACAATGGGGAACGATAGTCCCTGTACGCTGCCCGCCGAAAGGGCTCGATCCGGGCTGATAAATCCTGGTGACGTTCGGGATCGCTGATAGCGAGTTGAGCTGCGATCGTTTCTATCTCGGCTCGACCCTGCTGGAGCGAAATATCACCCTTCAAGCGACCGACGATTGTCAGACCGCCGACTTTGCTCTGTACTTGTGTCGGCGTCAGTTCGAGCGGAATGACAAAGTCCAGCTCCGAACCGCGAGTAGCTGTCGAATTCGGATCTTTGAACAGCTCAAAGTCCGACGGTAATACACCGATGACTGTCGTCGGCGTGCGATTGAGGGTTATTGTCTTACCTAACATTCCAGGATCGCGGCCGAACCGGCGCTTCCATAGTCCATCGCTGATAAGGACCACTGCCGCTACATTGCCGACCTGATCTTCAGCTTCGGTGAAAACCCGGCCGATCTGTGGCTTCACGCCGAGCACGTCGAACATAGAAGGCGAGAAGCATTGTCCAAAAACGCGTTCCGCCGGCGCGGCGTCGTTTTCCATCCCAAAACTCTTCACGCCACAACCGCCGCCATTGAACGCCCCAAGCGATTCAAACGATCGATTTTGATCACGCAGGCCGAAGTAAGTGGAAACACTCGATGTCCCGATTTGCTCGAGGTTTTTTACCGGGGCACTCCAGATCACAGCAAGCTGACCAGGATCGCGATAACTCAAGGGCTGCAGGAACGTCGAGTCGATTAGAGTGAAAATCAATGTATTGCCGCCGATGCCGAGCGCCAGGGAAATGACCGCCGCCATCGTGAAAGCGGGGCTCCGTCGCAAGCTGCGGAGTCCGTACCGGAGATCCCCTCGCAGCTCATCAACCAGACGGAGGCCGCGGGCGCCACGGATCTCTTCTTTGTATTTTTCGAGAGAACCAAACTCGAGACGCGCTTGACGCATGGCTTCTTCGCGACTGACACCAGTTCTAATGAGATCT
>DATFXZ010000041.1:0-4931 GCA_035315305.1 Terriglobia bacterium
ATATCGCCTGGCCCTCCCCGGGTTCCTGGACGACTACCAAATTCTTAAAATCAGCCGCGATTTCTTTGGCATCAAGAAAGTGGTTTTTGACGTCGACAGCAACATGCGGAAACTGCTGCACGGCGACACCCTTCACGGACAGGAGAGCATGGATTCGACGTTGGCCGGGCAGCCGCTGTCGTACTACCACGAAACCGGGCCCGTCGGTGACGTGATGAAGCTTATCAGTGGCCGCCCTAATCAACACGTGGCAGTTGTTGGTCTCGGAACGGCAACGATGGCCGCTTGGGCTTTACCAGGCCGTCATATAACGTTCTTCGACATCGATCCGCAGGTCTACGATATCGCCCAGAATTTTTTCACGTACTTGCGCCGATGCGGCAAGAATTGCGACGTTGCAATCGGAGACGGGCGGCTTTCGATCGAAAAAACGCCGGATGCGGAATTCGAACTTCTGATGCTCGATGCTTTCAGCTCCGATTCAATTCCCGCGCACCTCGTCTCGCGCGAAGCCGTGCGTTTGTATCTGAAGAAACTCAAACACGACGGACTAATCTTGTTTCACGTCTCGAATCGATACATGGATGTGGAGAGCCTCGCATCGGCTGTAGCGTTGGACGCCGGCTTGAAGGGTCTGGTTCGTTATGACGATGATGAAGAAGCACGGGGAAAGTCGACTTCCGACTATGTCGTCGTCGCGCGGCACAGCGAAGATTTCGGCGAATTGAACGAAAGCGAAAATTGGACGGAGATTGAAAAACCGGCAAAGGTTCAACCTTGGACGGACGATTATTCAAACATGATGGCTATTGTCCGTCGCCGGTAACGCGGCGCTCGGCGACGTCCACAGAAAGGAAGTTCTATGCGAACAAATATTGTCCTATTAACAACAATTCTAGTGACTGCATGTTCTAACTCGCAGCCCCAACCACAGAAGGGAACAACGCCCGCGGCGCAGGTGGAAGGCAGTCTCATCGAGGTTATGCGAGGGATCCTCTTTCCCAATTCGAACGTGATCTTTGCGGGTCAGGGGAAAAACCCAGCCGATATCAAACCCGCTCCGGACCCGACCACTGCCACCGATCCGTTGCAAGGCACCTATGGCGGATGGACTGCCATCGCGAACAGCGGGATTGTGTTGGCGGAGTCGGCAAATCTCTTGACGATCCCCGGCCGCAAGTGCGCCAACGGACGCCCTGTACCCGTGGACAATGCCGATTGGAAAATGTTCGTCCAAGGGTTGCGCGACGCGGGCAAGAAAACATATCAGGCGGCGCAATCTAAGAATCAGGACAGCATTCTCGATGCGGCCGATGCGGTCACCACCGCTTGCTCCAACTGCCACGACAAGTACCGAGATAAACCTGGCGGTGACGCGGATCGATGCATGTGATGTGAACTATATTCGACTACCTACTCCGTCGCCTCGCGGCGATAGCCGCGCTCGGTCCAAAAGAAGACGTCGGTCCACAACTCGTCTTTTCCCGATTCCACAATCACCACGCCTTCGTTTGCTGTGATCCCTAGCTTTTTTCGGGCCGAAGTGTTGAAGAGATCGTTAATGCGAACCGAGCGGATGAACAGGTTCTGGGCTCCGCCTTCGTCGAATGCTTCAATGGTTGTCGATTGATAGGTGGGTCCGCCATCACGAGGACTAAAGACGAGAAATCGGTAGGCGCGCTCGGGCCGAGCTCGCGGAACCAACAAAACCGCATACGCTTCAGACTCATGCTCAAATGTGCCCGTCGCAATTCCCGGACAACGTGATGGCTTCCCGTATTTCTTATTTTCCCAACTTCGACGAGCACTCGCGCTGAGGTTGAATACGTCTTGAATTTTCCAGGAACTGTACTCCGTATTCAGCTGCCGTCTTACCGCCGCAGGAAGAACATCAAGGCTGCAACTCGCATTGCTGGTTTTGCTCTCACCGTCCAAGAGCAGGGCCTGCTTTGAAACCGGAGTTGGGGAGACGGACAGTGAAACCAGCACCATAACTACAGAAAACGTTTTCAAAAACATTGGTTGACCTCATTCATCCTTGACCGGTCAAGACAATCGCAGACGCAGGGCGGAATCAAAATGTACAGAGTCGTTGCTGACCGCGCCATTCAGGCTGCGGCACTATCGCATGGTGACACGCGGGCACCGCGGATTTTCACAAAGCTTGACAATCTTTGCGGCTGTCTCTAGACTTACTCGATCGATTTAGTCGAGTATCTGTAAATGCTGTCGAAGAAAGCAAAATACGGGCTCAAGGCGATGGCGATCCTGGCGAAGGAATACGGCAACGGACCACTCCTCATCGGTGAAATCGCCAAGCGCGAGCGTATCCCTTCGAAGTTTCTGGAACTCATTCTTCTCGAGCTCAAAAAGAAGGGATTTCTGCAGAGCAAAAAAGGAAAAGGCGGCGGGTATTATCTCAGCAAATTGCCGGAGAGCATATCCGTGGGCGCGCTGATCCGAGCGCTGGATGGGCCTCTTGCTCTTCTGCCTTGCGTCAGTCAAATGGCGTACGAACGATGCGCCGAGTGTCCCGACGAGCAAACCTGCGGGATCCGCATTGTCTTCAAGGAAGTGCGGGAGTCTACAGTCAGCATTCTGGAGCGGACAACGTTGGCACAAATGGCAATGGTTAACGGTCATCCCAGCTGAAAATTTTTTGGCGTATTAGTTGATTCATCCTATCGAATAACTAGAGAAAGGCGGCGTGATGCGGTTGTTGCGAGTAGTGGCCTTGGTTGTTGGTTTCTCGAGCGTCGGATTTGGGCAAACAGGGACAAGCGTGATTACCGGAACGGTTATGGACTCCAGTGGTGGAGCGATACCGAGTGTCGACGTGACGCTGACCAATCAGGAGACGGGTACGAAGCAACAGACGCTGACCAATGATACGGGCTCGTATCGTTTTGCAGCACTACCGCCGGGCACATACCGGATCGAGGCGCAGCTTGTGGGTTTCGAACGGTTGTCCCGCGGTCCGATCACGCTTCAAGTCAGCCAGACGCTGGCGATGGATCTCACGCTTCAAGTTGGACAGATCGGCCAAACCGTCGACGTTACCGAAGCGGCTCCCTTGATTGATTCCCAGACTTCCGACGTCGGCCAGGCCGTGACTCGTCAGATGATCGCCGCCTTGCCGCTGCCGAATCGGGCCGCTTCTTCGCTCGCGGCATTAGCGCCGGGAGTTGTGATGATCGATAACGGAACCGGCACGGCGGAAAACTATCCGGTGTTTTCTGTTGCCGGCGGACGAGCGCGTAACCAAAACTTTGTGCTCGACGGCGGCAACGTATCTAATGCGGTTGGTCTGACGCGTCCGCAGCAGTTGACGAGTTTGCCCGTGGATGCGATGCAGGAATTCAAAGTCATCGCAAACAATTACTCCGCGGAGTTTGGTCATTCAACGGGTGGAGTCGTCACGATGTCGACTCGGTCCGGCACCAATGCGTTCCATGGCAGCCTGTTCGAGTCGCTACGCAACGATATCTTCGACGCGCGTAACTTTTTTGCGGCGAAGAAGGCGCCAATCCGGCTGAATCAGTTCGGCGGCGCGATCGGTGGGCCGATCCGCAAAGACAAGACCCACTTCTTTGCAACGTGGGAACAGACACGGCAAACCACCAGCGAGACAATCACCTCGACCGTTCCGACGCTCGCTAATCGTGCCGGCGATTTCTCCGACCTGCGAGATGGTCAGGGCAATCCAATTTTGATCTACGATCCCGCAACGACATCCCAGCGTAATCGCCTTCCTTTCCAGAACAACAGGATCCCGCCGGAACGTATCGATCCGGTAGCTCGTGCGGTTCTGGATTACATCCCATTGCCCAACCGGCAAGGCACTGCAACCAATGCGACCAACTACGTCGGCAACAGTTCGAGCACGCTGCATCGCAACATCGTGGTCGGCAGGCTGGATCATCAGTTTCGCGCGAGCGATTTTGTCACAGCGCGTTATTACATCAACGACAGCGGCACAGCTACGACCGGCACCTATGGAATCCCCGTATCCGATCCGCTCGGAGACAGCACGGATGTGCGTGTACAAAGCATTCTTGGCGCATACACGCACCTGTTCGGCAGCAATTTGGCAAATGAACTCCGGTATACGTATCTGCGGCGAAAGTTCATCGACAGGCGTCCCGGATATAAAGAAAATCTTGCGGCGAAGATCGGCTTGACGGGTGTCAGCGATGCCGCCTTCCCTGCTTTCACCATTCCGGGCTACGCCACACTTGGAAATCCCGGCGCGGTCTTCCGTTTCCAAACGCCGATCATCGATCAACAGATCCTCGACTCCATCTCCTGGACGCGAGGAAAACACGCGTTCAAATTCGGTGGAGAATTCCGGGCGGGCGCCAATGACGAGATTCGCGATCGAGGCTCGGCCGGCAATTTCACGTTCACACCTTTGATCACGAGCCTGCCAGGCGTTGCCAACACAGGTAATGCTTTCGCAAGTCTGCTGTTGGGCGAGGTCAACGCGGCGAGCATTCAGGTGTCCGATAAAATTCCTTCACGGGCATCTTACTGGTCGTTCTATGCGCAGGATGACTGGCGGGTCACACCGAATCTTACGCTGAACTACGGACTGCGCTGGGAAGCCGAACTACCGCGAAAGGTTGTGGGGAACAAGATGAACGCGTTTGATCCGCTCGCGATCAATCCCGTTTCGGGAACCCTGGGCGTGGTCACGTTTGCCGGCATCAATGGTGTTCCCGAGCGCGCGTTCCGTACGGACACAAATAACTTCGGACCCCGTTTTGGGTTTGCCTACAAAATACCCGGCGCAGGAAGCACGCTGCTGCGTGGCGGCGCGGGAATTTTCTATGGACCCACAGTGAGCAATACGATTGGTGATGTCGCTGCGTTAGGCTTTTCGACAAGCGCCAGCTACGTGGTGCCGCAAGCGGATTTTCAAAGCGTCTTCC
>DATFXZ010000042.1:0-4299 GCA_035315305.1 Terriglobia bacterium
TTTGTTGTTGAGCGTTTTTGCTGCCGAAATGAATCCGCTTCTTGCCGCTCAAGCCACGACGGCGACGATTTCGGGAACGGTAACGGATTCTTCGGGCGCGGCAGTCCCTGGAGCAACGGTGACGGTGAAGAATACCGGCACCGACATTTCTCAGACGACTGTTAGCGATGAACGCGGGCGATACAGATTGCCCAGCCTGAATGTTGGCCAATACGAAGTGAAAGCAGAGTTGCAGGGCTTTCAGACTTCGATCCGTAAGGGAATCGAGGTGACAGTAGGAAGGGAAGTCGTCGTGGACTTCGCGTTGGCTCCAGGCCAGGTGACCGAAGAAGTCACTGTCACACAGGAAATCTCCCAAGTCGAAACGACCACCGCACAGCTGTCGAATCTCGTGGATGAGATTCAAATGCGAGAATTGCCGTTGAATGGCCGCAACGTCGAACAGTTGCTGCTGCTGGCATCCGGCGTCTCCATTTACCAGAGCATCCTTGCGGGGGCGTTTTATGGTACGGCTCCCACGTATTCCGTGTCCGGATCCCGGCCCAACGGGCAGGCTCAACTCCTCGACGGAACGAACATTCAGGATTATTTCAATCGAGGTTCGGGTGCCGGCGTCGTTGGGACCTCAATGGGCGTTGACGCCATCGCAGAGTTTCGGGTGCTGACGAACACGTACAGCGCGCAGTACGGTGGCAATGGTTCCGTGATGAATGCCGTAACGAAGTCGGGCACGAACAATTTTCACGGAACGGGGTATGAATTCTTCCGTGACAGCAGCATGGATGCGAAGAACTTTTTCGATCGCCCGAAAGATCCGATCCCTCCGTTCCGCCGGAATCAGTTTGGCGGCACCATCGGTGGGCCAATCAAGCGCGACAGGATGTTCTTCTTTGGGAATTATGAAGGCCTCAGGCAGAGCCTCGGCGAAACCAGGATAATCACCGTGCCGGATGCCGACGCACGCCGAGGCTTTCTCTCCACCGGTCCCGGAGGCAGTCTTGTGGATGTGGGAGTCGATCCGCGCGTCGCGCCCTATTTTAAATTCTGGCCGATGCCCGACAGCATCGTCGGTGGAGGTCAGGGAATCGTCACGATGAATCCGACTCAAACGGCGCATGAAAACTATTTTCTTAGCCGTTTTGACTGGGCCCTTTCTACGCGGGATTCGCTGTTCGTACGACATGTGAGCGATATGGCTGAGTTGTTCGAGCCCACAGGCGGACCGATTCCCAACCTGTGGCCTACGCTTAATTCGAATAACAATCAGTTTTTCACGGTCGAAGAGAAACGCACGTTGTCGAATACGTCACTGAATTCCGTCCATTTTGCCGTTTCACGCCCGTGGCAGCGCAGTAAGAGCGACGTGATCACTCATTCGGAACTGCAATGGTTTCCCAACGAGGGCCTGCCCGACGGCGGATTGACGATCGGCGGCGGTATTACGGGGCTTGGATCGGCGGCGCCGGGACCGTGGCAGTTCGCTCAAACGCGCTACGCTTTAGGCGATGACCTCATTTGGACGAAGGGATCGCATAGTCTCAAATTCGGCGCAAATGCAACGAAGGTCCATTCCGATGTGTTTTCTCCGATTCCGGGCCACGGCTCGTTCACCTTCAACAGTCTCACGCTGTTTTTGCAGGGCATTCCGCTCCAATACAGCGGTTCGGTACCGGGATCACGTGACGCCACGAGAAACTTCCGGGAGTGGCTCTACGACTTCTATGTGCAAGACGACTGGCGGGTGTCGAACCAGATAACGGTGAATATCGGACTGAGATATTCACCGACAAACAATGGAGCGGAAGTCGGCAACAAAATGCACCGCATCATCGATCCACCGCGCAGTACCGGGTTTGAGTCTGTGTCGCACATCTATGATCACAATCCATCACTCAACAACTTCGATCCGCGATTCGGATTTGTTTGGGATCCTTCGAAAGACCATAAGATCTCGGTACGGGCTGGATTTGGAATCTTTCATGCGATTATCGGCCCTCGTGACTATGCAGCCACCTACTATCAGTCGGTGCCGTTCGTGAGCGCAAACCAGCTCAATCCCACATTTCCAAAGCCGTTTTCCAGTATCGATCCGGCTCTGCCGACTCAGACGTTTGCGATTGACGTGAAAAACGATCTTCGCACTCCGTATCTGGAGCAGTGGAACGTCAGTGTGCAGCGCGAGCTTGCGGAGAGCACGGCGCTGACCGTGGCATACGTCGGATCGCACAGCCTTCATCAAGTGCAGCAGATCCAATTGAACCCACCAGTGCCCAACATCACGCCGAACGGACTTCAGTTCGCAACGCTGCAAAACGTGAATGGCAGGCTTACGGTCGTCGACAACCCTCGCGTGAATCCGGCATACGATAATCTGTCTTCAGCGAGGTTCATCGGCTGGGCAAACTACCACGCGCTTCAGCTCGGGCTGAATCGTCGATTCAACAACAACTGGTCCGGACAGGTCTCGTACACGTATTCAAAGTGTCTTGATATCGGCTCCGGCAGCTACGTCGTGGATGGCGGAACGAGCCTTTCAAATCCGTTCAATCCAAACGACGACAGAGGGCGATGCACCTATGACCTGCATCACAATCTCTCAATCAACGGGTTGTATACGGTGCCGTTCCACCGCAACCGCATGGTTGAAGGATGGCAAGTCAGTGGAGTGTTTCTTGCTCACAGCGGCAATCCATTCAATGTGGGCACCGGCATCGCGACCAACACATTCCGAGGCTCGTCCCCGCGTCCGAATTATGTAGCGGGCTGCGATGCCCTGGCTCATTCGACTGTGGACCATTGGTTCGATGCGAGCTGCTTCACGCTGCCGGCTGTTGGATTCAACGGTAACTTCGGAAGAAACGTTCTCACCGGCCCAAGATTAACGAACGTCGACATGGCGCTGATGAAGACGACGACTCTTTCAGAAGGCAAAACAGTTCAATTTCGCGCCGAAGTTTTCAACATCGCTAACCATCCAAACTTTGCTTTGCCCAACGGCGCTGCATTCAGCCAGGGAGCGGTGGCTGGAACCGGCAACATCAATCCGACGTATGGCCGGATCACCAGCACGCGCACAACATCGCGTCAAGTTCAGCTTGGTGTGAAACTGCTCTTTTGAAACGTAGGATGAATTCATATGTCGACTAAGTTTAAAAACGGTCTGTCACGCCGGCAGTTCCTCCATTCGGGCCTTGGTGGGGGCATTGCAGCCGCGGTTGGAATGTCCGCCACCTTTCCTGCGGCCCAACAAAGAGCCGCAGGGACAATCGAACAACTAGTGCTGATCAACGGCAGAATTCACACGATGGATCGCAACAACACCATTGCGCAATCGGTATCGATTCGAAACGGCCGCTTCCTGACCGTCGGCGGAGCCATCCCGCGACCTGGGCCGGGAGTTCGCATCATTGATTTGAAGGGACGCAGTGCGGTACCGGGTATCATCGACAATCACAATCACATTGTGCTCATGGGGAATCGTCCCGGCTACCATACTCCGCTTGAGAATGCGTTCTCCATTCGCGACGTTCAGGAGACTTTTGCGGCTCGGGCAAAGGGAATCCCGCCCGAGGCTTGGATCACGACGATTGGCGGCTTTCACCGGAACCATCTGGTACCGCCAAATCAGACGCCCCGTCTGCCGACGCTGGCCGAACTGGACGAGGCGGTGCCGAACTACCCGGTATACATCTCGGAAGGATTCACGGGCCCGTCGACAACAAACAGTCGCGGCAAGAAATTCTTTGAAAGCCAGAATCCGCCGATTCCCGTCGGCGCCGACGGGTCCATCGCTGCCGGCAGTCAGGCTACGGGTCGCGCCACTCTGGCATTGCGGCACACACTGCTCACACTCGAGCAGCGCAAGCGTGGTGCGATCGATGCCCTGAATTACGGCGTGAGTCTCGGTGTGACGACTCATCTCGACGAAGGCGCGTTTCAGGCGACAAACACTCCGGCCGATGGTGCCGCACATGAAGACAACTACACCATGCACCTTCCGTTTCTCGCGCTGCACGACGAGCGAAAGCTGCCGGCGCGACTGCGGATCAACTTCCTTCATCAGGACGCTACAGCGGATCTGCCGACGCTGACGGAACGGCTCAAGAATAGCTTCAAGTTTTTCGGCGATGACATGGTTCGTACGGGCGCGATTGGCGAATTCATCATTGCCATCGGTGCGAACAACGACCTGTTTATCGAAGCCGCGAAGCGCATCGCAAAAGCCGGGTGGCGCGCGGAAGTCCACTCGCTGACGCCTGCCGACTTTCAGCAGGAAATTCAGGGCTTCGAGGCAGCTCA
>DATFXZ010000043.1:0-5127 GCA_035315305.1 Terriglobia bacterium
CTTAACGCTTGAAGAAAGGCTGCGTGTCCGGCATGACTGAGAACGGTAATCCAACGATCCTGGTGGTGGACGACGAAGAGATGGTCCTCAACTCCATGAAAGCGTTTTTCGCCATCGAGAGTAACTACAAGCTCCTGACCTATACCTCGGCGTTGAAGGCGATGGAGGATCTTAAGCGAAATAACCTAAAGGTGGATTTGGTCATCAGCGACTACTTGATGCCGGAAATGGACGGCATTACGTTCCTGGCGAGAGTTAAAGAGATGCTGCCGATGGTGCCTCGAATCTTGCTAACCGGTTACGCAGACAAGGAGAACGCGATCGAAGCCATCAACAACGTCGGCCTATATCAGTACATTCAAAAACCGTGGGACAACGACGATCTCAAGCTGGCGATCCGGAACGGGCTGGAAAAAACAACGCTGCTTTACAAACTCGAAGAAAAAATCCGCGAGGTTGAACGCGCGCAGCGCGAGTTGAACGACATTCAGAAAGACATCCTTCGCGTATTCGCCTGATGGAACCTGCATTCTCTTTTGTGGTCTCGCGCGATCATTTGAGAGGGCCTCGGAGTTCCACCCGCAGCATCTTCGTGCCACATGCGTAGGAATCGACCCCACCAGACTTCCGCCCGCCGGGTTTGGAATGCCTGGTGCAGCAGCATGTCCTGTCTGCACCTATGCCTCTTCGATCTGGCCTCATTTTATTGACGGTTCTCACGATAGCGCCTGTGTATGGGTTGTTGGCACAGGAATCTTTACCGACTGTTGTCGAGCCCAGCGTAGAGCCCGACCAGCCCGAGCGTATTGTTGAAGGCCGGCCGCCGCTCTACTCGTTTAAGCGCAACGCTCATCCTCTGACCTGGCTGGAGCTCGCGTTCAAGCCGGCGTTTCGCTCGGCAGAGAGCGGGAGGTTCCAAAAGCTGCTGGAGCGAAAGCCAGACACGGATAAGGAATCCGGCATCAAGTTCGGAGCGGGCGGTGTAGGAGTCGGTTCGGGTTTTGGGCCGCGCGTAACGTTCTTCAACAAAAACCTTCTCGGCCGCGGCATCGATGTGGAGGTCCCGCTCACCTACACTTACAAACAATATCAACAGTTCTCATTCAACGGGAGCATTCCACTCTTTTATCCCAAACTTGACAAACTCAGCTTCGATCTTGGAACCGCATATATTTCACGCGCCCAAGATGATTTTTTTGGAATCGGCAACAACACGCCTGAAGACGAGACGAAACTCCGAACAGTAACAAGACAAGCATCTGCGGGATTCACGGCAAAGTGGAGTGAACGGTGGACTTCGGGTTTTGGCGTCACCTATAGGAGCGTCGGCGTTACGGAGCCGACCTCGGGCACTTCGACACAGGCTCAATTCAGCGCTACAGCGGTGCCAGGATTGTACGGCGCAACGCTTGGCTCAGCCGGTTTCTTCGTTACCCGCGATACGCAGAAGCGAGAGAACTACTCTTTCAAAGGTGGTTTGGACGACTTTCAAATCAGCTTCAACCGGAGTGTTGATGGAGGAGACTTCGAATACTGGAGATACCATTTCTATTCGCAGCATTTCTTTTCGCTAAACGACGATGGCCGAAAAGTACTCGCCGCCCGTGGTCTGGTCGAAACCAACGTCACACCCGGTAGTCGCCTCATGCCTTTTTTCGACATGCCATTTGTGGGCTCAGACGAGACGTTAAGAGGATTCGACAACTTCCGTTTTCGCGACAAGAGCGCACTCGCACTGTCCCTCGAATATCGATATCGCATTTGGCCCCGGTTGGACTGGGGTGTATTTATCGACGAAGGACAGGTCGCACCGCAATTAGGGGACATGGCGCTGAATCGCTTTCACACAGGATACGGCTTAAGGCTGTTCGTCTGGCCGAAACCAGACTTGCCCATCTCCATCGATTATGGCCGCAGCAATGAGTCATGGCGTCTGTACATCAATTTCAACACGAGATTTTGATGAAGAATCAACTGATGCAAATCAGGCGAAAAGTGGCGTTGATCATTGCAGTGACGATGCTCATCGGCGCGATCTCCTTCGCGCAAACGCGGCATTCCGAGGTCCTGTGGCTCGACTTCGACATGAAAAACATCCCTGAACCGACGGAGCGTGAATCGGGAGCCTATGACTACTTTTTCAAAGGACAGCTCATCGAAGGAGCTAAGCGACGTGTGGATGTGCCGCGCTGGCTACGCCTTGCTACAGGCCACCTGAAGCAGGCATCTAATGTGAACGCGTTGGATGAAGTCCCTGATTCCAGCTGGTACACGAACCGTCATCACATACGACATATGGACACCGCCGCCTTGCAGCGCGGTCCAAACACCGGAAATCCGCCTGACTTCACGAGTGCCGTCATCACCAGAGCCAAGACGTCGGGGGTGAGTCCCGGGATGATGGTGAACGATGCGACAGGTCAGGCGTATCTGATCAAGTTCGACGACTTCAACTATCCCAACCTGCAATCCGGAGCGGAAGTTATTTCCACGAAGATTTTGTATGCCGCGGGCTACAACGTTCCAGAAAACTACGTGGCGTACATCAATCCAAAGGACGTCAAAATCGGCAACAAGGTCGAAATCCGGGATCCTAAAACAGGGAAACAGCGGCCTCTTACTCAGGACGACCTCGACGAAATGCTCTGGCGCGTTGCTCGGTTGCCTGATGGCCGGTGCCGCGTCCTGGCGAGCAAGATATTAAAGGGCAAGCCAAAAGGTCCATTTTCACAGATGGGTTTCCGCAGCGACGATCCAAACGATCTGATACCACACGAAGACCGGCGAGAATTACGTGCACTGCGTGTAATCGCGTCCTGGATCAACGACTGGGATTTGAAAGAAGTTCAAAGCCTGGACATGTACGTAGAGGAGAATGGACGGAAGTTTCTTCGGCATTATCTTCTCGACTTCGGATCATCGCTTGGCGCAGACGCAGATCCGACAGACTATTACCACGGCCGCGAGTACGGATTCGATGTGCACAGCGTCACCAAAGAGATTTTTAGTTTTGGACTATATGGGTCGGCAAACGAAAAACGGGCGCGAATCATTTCGCCGGAGATCGGCAATTTCACGACTGATGACTTCGATCCCGGGGACTGGAAACCCACGTACCCTTCGATCATGTTCGACAATCTGACCGACATCGATGCATTTTGGGCAGCACGTGTGATTCTCTCGTTCACAAAGGAAGAGCTGCGGAACATCATCCAGACGGCGGAGTATAGCGATCCGATGGCAAATGAGTACATGCTACGAACATTGTGGGAACGCCGGCAGATCGTGGCTCAGCATTGGCTGGGAAAAACGGATGCGCTTTCTGACTTCTCGGTACGACGTTTAGGGCAGGGCGTCGCATTAACCTTCCACGATTTAATGGTCGAACACGCCCTTGGTGTGATCGACTTCACCGAGTACACGTATCAAGTAAAAGGGAAGAATTACAAGTCATCCAAAATGACAGTCAGCAGTCGTGAAATCACGATTGATCGTGAGACGTTGGGGGCAGCAGCGGAGCACGGTCTTACGGACACTCCTGTTGAGGTCAGCATTTGGACGCATCGTCGGGATTTCACGTCAGAACCGGTGAAGGTGTATTTCAATTGGAGCCCGGACCGCCAGCAGTTGACCATTCGCCGAATCGACCGAAGTTAATAATCGACCGACCCGCATATGCCGCAACGCGGTTTCCTTGAGCTGGAAAAACGAAACGCTCTGACGTGCTACCCTACTTTGCATGATAGTCGTGAAGTTTGGTGGTACGTCTGTTGGCGGCGCTTCTCCGATCGAGCAGGCGGCCCGCATCGTTCATTCAATACGGGACCGGGAGCCGATCGTTGTGGTTTCCGCGATGGGCGGCATTACCGACGCGCTCCTGCACGCCGGGGAAGCCGCCGTGACGGGGCAGAGCCGGCTCCGCGACGACAAGTTGTGGGATATTCGAAGCCGCCACGATCAAGCCATCAATCAACTGTTTCAGGATCGCAGCGTCGCTGTCGCTCTTCAAGAGACTGAGCGGATCCTGTGGGAAGAGATTCAAAAGGTTTTTACCGGCGTCTCTTTGCTCCGTGAAATGAGCATCCGCTCCCGCGACCTCATGTGCTCATTTGGCGAGCGGCTCATTGTTCCGATTTTCGCGCAATACCTTCGTCAACTCGGGATGGAAGCGGAGCCGATCGATGCCAGAGAGCTCATCATCACGAGCGAGGAGACGGATTTCCTGCGGGTTGATTTCGATGAAACCCGAAAACGTTGCGAGAAGCTAACGAAGCTGGCGAAAACCGGCGTGGTGCCGGTCGTTACCGGATTCATCTGCTCCACTCCGAACGGTATTACCACCACACTTGGGAGAGGCGGGTCGGACTATTCCGCGTCCATTATCGGCAGTTGTATCAAAGCCGAAGAGATCCAAATCTGGACAGACGTTAACGGCGTCATGACGGCGGACCCTCGCATCGTGCCCGGCGCTCGCGTGCTGGAGCGCGTTTCGTACAAAGAAGCTGCGGAGATGTCGTACTTCGGAGCAAAGGTGTTGCATCCGCAAACGATCATGCCGGCTGTGGACGAAAATATTCCAATTCGTATCAAAAATACTTTTGCGCCGGATTTTGCTGGAACGCTCATCACCGGAGATACGCCGACACACCAATACAGTGTCAAGACGGTCACGTCGATAACCGGAATGACATTGGTATCGGTGGAGGGTCGCGGCATGATTGGCGTACCGGGCGTCGCCGGCCGCGTGTTCACAACGACCGCGCGTCATCGTATCAGCGTGATGATGTTCTCGCAGGGTTCATCCGAACAACACATCTCGCTCGTTGTTAGCCGTCACGATGGAGAACAGACCGTTAAAGCATTGCGCAGAGAATTCGAAGGTGAAATCGACCGGCGCAGAATCGATCGTATTTCCGTGATCTCGGACATCGCAATCATTGCCCTCGTCGGTGATGGAATAAAGGGTGCTCCGGGCGTTGCAGCCAGAGCTTTCGGTACTCTGGGCACGGCAGCTATCAATATTTTGATGATCGCTCAGGGGTCCTCCGAGCTGAACCTTTCTATCGTGGTAAGTCAGAAGGATGCACCTCACGCTGTACAGCTGCTTCATGAAGCATTCGAATTGAG
>DATFXZ010000044.1:0-8135 GCA_035315305.1 Terriglobia bacterium
AAGTATCGATATGAATCGGAATGGAGACGGCGGTGGGAAGTGCGGCGACGTGTGAGTGCGGGCTTGCGGAGGTTACAAAAATATTTCGGTATGGGACTGCGCCTGGCTCCCGCGTGGGTGCTGAGGCGGATGTGGGAATAGGACATCAATTCTTGAATATCGGATTTCTGTTACGTCAAGGCGCATTCCCCTCCTCGTGAGGAGGGGTGGCTGCGGCATCAAGAAAATTTCGGCGAAGCCCACCTCAGCGCCGCAGCCGGGGTGGTCGCTCAGACCGCAACGTTGCTCGTGAGCGACCACCCCGTCCGCTCCCAATAAGGAGGCTGCGCGACATTTTGCTTGATGCCGCAGCCACGCCTCCTCACGAGGAGGGGAATGGCCAGATTGAAAACATTACCATGCTTGATGCAACGACATACGTCCTCGCAGCCATCGCACTTTTGCAAGGCATCCTCACCCTGATTGACGGCATTCGTTCAGCACAACATATGCGTACTTTCCGACCTCGGCGCACCTCAGGCGAGCGCGTAGTGATCTTCTGTCCCTGCAAAGGTACGGATTCCGAATTCGAGAAGAACATCCGGTCTATCCTCGATCAGGACTACCAGAACTACGAGGCGCAATTCATCGTCGAATCCAAAGACGATCCGGCATATGAGACACTCCTCGGCCTTGGAGGCAACATACTGGTCGCAGGCCGGGCAACGTCACGTGGTCAGAAGGTCCACAATCTGGCTTACGCGGTAGAGCACGCTCCTGCGGCGGACGTCTACGTTTTTTGCGACTCCGATGCGCGATTCCCACGCAACTGGCTTTCGACTCTTATTGCGCCGCTCGATTCCGCAAACATCACGAGCGGCTACCGTTGGTACGTCACAAACCGTTTCCACTTTCCGACTTTGATGCGCTCCGCCTGGAACGCATCAACTGTAAGCGTTCTTGGAGATCACGATCGCAATTTTGCCTGGGGTGGATCGACGGCCATCAGCACGGAAGCTTTTCGCCGACTCAATATCCTCGATGCATGGCGCGGTTCAGTGAGCGACGATTACGCGGTTACGCGCGCGGCTCAGAAAAACGCCATGAAGATCGTGTTTGTTCCAGAGTGCCTCGTACCGTCCTATGGAGAATGCTCGTTTGGAGACCTCGTGGAATTCACGACGCGCCAAATTATCATCACCCGCGTTTACCATCCTGCGCTATGGCGCATCGGTTTTGTCGGATACGTCGTCTTCAACGTAGCCTTCTGGATACTTCCATTCCTGCATCCCTTGCTTTGGCTGACCATGTGTATGCTGTCCGCCGTGAGATCCTGGATCCGGCACTCCGCAGTCCAAACGGTTTTGCCTTCGCCGGCCTTGTCCAGATATGGTTGGTTCTATATCCTGTCTACTCCGCTAGTGGCCCTGTTGTACCTCTACAATATGGCCGCTTCCGCGGTCAGTACAGAAATCGTATGGCGGCAAATTCACTACAAGCTGGTGTCACCAAACGAAACTCACGTCTTTGGTGGTTCCACCGCAAGCGAAAATTAAATACGATCATTTTCTTTGTCACATCGCACTGCAACGCCACGTGCGAAACCTGTTTTTATTGGGACGAGCTGAACCAGAGAGGCGATCTGTCCTGGGAAGAGATTGTGAGGCTCTCCGAAAACACGCCTGAATTCACCGACCTGTGGTTCAGTGGCGGCGAGCCGACGCTACGAAAAGAACTTCCGGAAATCATCGATCTGTTTGTGCGCAACAACGGCGTACGGTACATCAACCTTCCCACGAATGGACTCAAACCGAATCGGATATTCGAAGTCGCCGAACACTGCCTCTCTAAAAACCAGGATCTTGAGCTGCATATCAACATTGCACTGGACGGACTTCGCGAATCGCACGATTTCATGCGCGGTGTGCCGGGGAACTTCGAAAGGGCACTGGAGAGTGCGAGGCTGTTACGCAAGCTGAAGCGGCCGTTTGGACTGAGGCTGATCGTGAACATCAACACCGTAATTACACGAGACAATCTTGATGAGATCCTGCCGCTTGCGGAGCTGATTCGCGCGGACCGGCTTGCCGACGGGCACTACTTCAACTTGATTCGCGGTGATGCAAAAAATCCCGGCCTAAAGAAAGTGCAGCGGGAAAAATTGCGGCAAGTTTACTCAAAGCTAGCGGAGATTCAATGGAGCTATGCCGACGGCATGTTCGATGATAAGAACCGCTTTGTGAAATGGATCAAGAAAGCGGTGTACGTTGGAACACTTACGTTTCACCACCGGACACAATTTCAGAACCTCGACGGGGCGACTCGATGGCCGATGCGGTGCACAGCGGGCGAGACTTCCGCGGTGATCGACTTCGACGGTCGCATTCGCGCATGCGAACTGAGGCAACCTATCGGAAACCTTCGCGAGGTGAACATGAATCTCAAGGTCTTTTGGGAAACGCCAGCCCGCACGAGCGAACCGGACAAGATCGCTTGTGACCAATGCTGGTGTACGCACGTGTGCTTCATTCACGACAGCCTGCGGTACTCTTATAAAACGATGTTTTCGGAAGTTCCCAAGAACTACCTTCTCAGGAAGGTCTGGTAGTTATGTCGTGAGGACGGTCCACACCGTTAAGGAAGTTCGAGATTTCCTCGAATCCAAAAAAAATATCGGATTGGTCCCCACCATGGGCGCGCTTCACGCCGGACACGAGCGACTGTTGGAAACGGCGAGGCGCGAATCCGATGTTCTTGTCGTGAGCATTTTTGTCAATCCGCTGCAGTTTGGACCGAACGAGGACTACGCCAGATATCCGCGGACTTTGTCTCACGATCTCGAGACCTGCGAGCGCAATAGGGTCGATTTGGTTTTTGCCCCTTCCGCCGAAGAGATGTACTCAATGCCCCAGCTCACGTCCGTAGACGTCGGGCGTTTGAGCGAAC
Organism: Terriglobia bacterium; assembly: GCA_035315305.1. Classification (GTDB taxonomy): domain Bacteria; phylum Acidobacteriota; class Terriglobia; order 20CM-2-55-15; family 20CM-2-55-15; genus 20CM-2-55-15. Next base: position 2,926 of record DATFXZ010000044.1, read on the forward strand.
ATCTGTGCGCAAAATTCCGTCCGGGTCACTTTCGCGCGGTGGCGACAGTAGTCATGAAGCTTTTGAATATCGTCCAGCCGCAACGTGCGTACTTCGGTGAAAAAGACCTGCAACAACTCACGATCATCCGCAGGATGGCGGCAGATTTGAACGTTAACGTCACGATTGTCGGCGTCCCTATCGTCCGTGAGACAGACGGACTTGCGCTGAGTTCTCGAAACAAATACTTGAACGTAGAAGAACGCAAGGCGGCGCCGGTCCTTTACCGGGCGTTGCAAGAAGCGTCGAGCCGCGTTCGTTCAGGTGAAAAGGACGCATCCAGGGTACGGGAAGCGGCACTGGCGGTACTTGCCAATTTTCCGCTGATCCGCGTTGAATACCTCGAGATTGTCGATCCGGATGAGCTGCAGCCGATTGCCACAATCGGCGGTCCAGTTCGAATTGCGGGCGCGATCTGGGTGGGAGCCACACGCCTCATTGATAATGTGACTGCTTAGTCCCCTCCTCACAAGGAGGGGACTATGTGTCTTTGTGGTTCCTAGCGGCTTTTGGTATTTTGGATCCCCTATGAAGAAGGACATTCATGTTGCGCACAGTCCAGATTCGGACGACGCGTTCATGTTCTATGCGCTCGCGACACGCAAGATTGATACAGGCGAGCTCAATTACGTTCACACGCTCAGCGATATCGAGACGCTTAATCGCAAAGCCATGAACGGTGAATACGAAGTATCGGCTGTTTCGTTTCACGCCTACGCGTATATGTCCGATAAGTATGCTCTTCTGTCTTGCGGCGCCAGTATGGGAAAGAACTACGGACCTATTGTGGTTTCTCGAACACCGGTGCAGCCGAAAAGTCTCATCAATATGACGGTCGCAATTCCGGGCACGCTCACGACAGCGTTCCTTGCGCTGCGACTCTTCGAACCAGATATCCAGTACAAGGTAGTCCCTTTCGACAAGATTCTGGATGAAGTTCAGGACGGGAAATACGAGGCCGGGCTTCTGATCCACGAAGGACAGCTCACGTACCGGGAAATGGGCCTGCACAAAGTGATCGATCTTGGTGTCTGGTGGCTGGAACAGACTGGTTTGCCGCTTCCGCTCGGCGGGAACGTCATCAGACGCGATTTAGGAAAACTAATGATGGACCGCGTCGCGTACGATATCAGGAAGAGTATCGAGTACGGACTGGACCATCGCAGCGAAGCCATGGCTTATGCCATGCAGTTTTCCCGCGGTCTGGACACCCAGCGCGTCGATCGGTTTATTGGAATGTATGTAAACGAGCTCACCCTCGATTACGGCAGCGAAGGCAAGCAGGCTGTAATGAAACTCCTTTCAGAAGCATACGAGAAGAAGATCATCCCCGAACGGGTTGCACTAGAATTTGTTTAATGGATGAGGAAGCACAAAAAGAGCTGGCGGTCCGCCTTTTGCAGCAGGCTTACCAGCATCAGATGAACAAAGAATTCGACGAAGCAATCGAGCTTTACAAAAAGTCGATCGGCACGTATCCGACGGCGGAGGCGTATACGTTTCTTGGCTGGACGTATAGCTGGATGGGCCGCATCGACGATGCGATCGCTGAATGCCACAAGGCGATCGAAGTTGATCCTACGTTCGGAAATCCATACAACGATATCGGGTCGTATCTACTGACGAAGGGTCAAATCGAAGAAGCCATTCCATGGCTCGAGCGGGCGCTTCAAGCTCCTCGGTATGAAAGCTACTGCTACCCGCACATGAACCTTGGTCGTGTATACGAGGTAAAGCGCGATTGGATGCGTGCAAAGGAAGAATACCGGAAGGCGCTCGCTGAAAAACAAGATTACCGGCCCGCGGCCGAGGGGCTTGCGCGGATTCGCGGGTACCTGAACTGACAATTTCGGTAGGTCAATCACCGACATCAAAACGAACGTGAACGTGTAAGACTTTTCAAAGCATACTGGGTGCCCAAACAATGAAACAGGCCGGCAAGCCTCATTTGGTTCCGTTGCCGCGCTCCCCCCGAGCGCGTAAAGAGGCGCAGCATGCCGCACAGCTTAAAGATTCGAATCGGGTACCAGACCTCAGACTGGTTTCGGTGCAGGATCACCTTCCGGCACCTTTACAGAACCGCCGGCAAAGTAAATCGGAAACCGGGCTCTATGATCTTGGGCCGATCGGTTTCCTCATGCTCGACCGCAGGGGCCGGATTGTCGAATTCAACCAGTATGCCGCCCGTTTGCTCGCTATGCCCGGGAACTGGCTGGTACGTTGTCCATTCATCGTTTTCGTAGCGAAACACGAGATCTCTCGGTTTATTCAATGCCTGATGGACTCGACCAGAAATGTTGGCGCGACTCATATCGAACTGGACTTACTGATCGAAAAACGTGTGGTTCCTGTACAAATTTCGCTAACGACGACGAACGATAAGGGCGTCGTTCACCGGATGGGAATCACGGATCTGACGGAATCCAGGATGACGCAGAGTCAGCTTCAGAATTCTCTGGCGCGCTGGCACTCCTTGGTGCAAAACGCACCGGATACGATAATGACCCTGGACGGCTTCGGCAAAATCATATTCGTGAACAGGCCCGTATGGGGTTATTCGGAGGACGTGCTTACGGGGACGAGTATTTTTGATTACATTCCAGAAATCGAGAACACGAAATTGCGGCGATGTCTGAATGAAGTGTTCAGGTCCGAGACACGAAGTGAGTGCGAAATCCTCAAAATCGAGGACAATCGGCAAACGTGGTTTATGTTTAGCTTTGGTCCTGCCAAAAAAGGAGCATCGGTGGCAGGCAGCTTGTCTACCGTTCTCATTCGTGACATTTCCGAACAAAAGCTTGGGGCAGAGATCCTTCGAGCCTCGGGTGACCAGTTGCGCGAGTTCGCCGCGCGAATAGACACAGTCCGCGAAGAGGAAAGAACTCGTGTCGCACGTGAACTTCACGATGAACTGGGACAGTTGCTCACGATTCTAAAGTTGGACCTTTCATGGATGCACGGTCAGTTGGGCAGATATGAGCTCCGGAAGAAGATGAAAGCCATCATCGCGCATGTGGACGACACGATTGTGCGTGTTCGAAGAATAACGTCAGAGTTGAGGCCATTTATCTTGGATGACCTCGGCTTGGGTCCCGCGATTGAATGGCAGGCATCTGAAATTCAAAGGCGCACCGGGATCCGAATTCTGGTGACATCCGATGCTGACAGGGTCAGAATCGCGAAAGAACCTGCGGCCGCTACCTTTCGCGTCGTGCAGGAAGCCTTGACGAATGTGGTTCGGCATGCGGAAGCGACCAGAGTCCGCGTCACAATGAAGTCGCGAGAGCATGCTTTGATGATTTCGATTGAAGACAATGGAAAGGGCATCACGGAAGCACAAATCAGGGATGTGAAGTCGCTCGGTATTGTCGGAATGAAAGAGCGTATTGCCAGGATCGGCGGTGAAGTGAACATATTTTCCGAACCGGACAAGGGAACCCGGCTCGACATGATTATTCCCGCACAGAATGATTAAAGTATGTGTTGTTGACGATCACGCTGTTGTTCGAGAGGGTTTGAAGCGCATTATTGCCGAAAACCCCGGAATGGCGGTAACGGCGGAAGCCGGCGACGGACACGAAGCGCTCAAAGTGATCCAGAGCGAACCGTGCGACGTCGTGCTGCTCGATATCACGATGCCGAATAGGAGCGGTCTGGACGTGCTCAAGCAACTGCATTCCGAATCGCCCCGCCTGCCCGTGCTCGTGCTGAGCATGCACTCCGAAGATCAATACGCAGTCCGCGTTCTCCGCGCCGGCGCAGCCGGCTATCTGACAAAAGAGAGCGCTCCCGCGAAGCTGGTTCAGGCGATTCGAAAAGTCGTGCGTGGCGGTAAGTACGTCAGTCCGACCCTGGCGGAGAAGCTTGTCTATGATCTCGATTCGAAGTCCTCGAAGGCGCCCCACGAGGTTCTCTCGGACCGTGAGTACCAGGTGCTTTGCATGATCGCTTCAGGAAAAACCGTGACGATGATCGCTGAAGAACTGGCGCTGAGTGTGAAGACCATCAGCACCTACCGGGTTCGCATCCTTGAAAAACTGAACATGAAAAACAATGCAGAGTTGACCCGGTACGCGATCAAAGAAGGGCTCGTCGACTAGATAAAAGAGGCACAAAAACCCCCAACTTTGTGCCTTTTTAAACCCATCCTTCGGTGGACCTAATCTGTCCCACCACCCCGATATCTTGCGCAATCAGCCTCGAACAGCACAATATAGGGAAGGAGCACGACCATGAAAGAGGAAGTCCTCGAGAGAAAAGCCGACGGAAATGGGAGCCGGCCAGCAGGCAAAAAGGGACTGGAGTTCCGGCGATACTTCACACGTGAGGGCATGTCGCCGTACGACGGGGTCGAATGGGAATACCGGACTGCCGGCATTACGAATGAATCGGGCGAAGTCATTTTTGAACAGAAGAACGTAGAAGTGCCGAAAGGCTGGTCGATGACCGCCACGAACATCGTCGCTTCCAAATATTTCCACGGAAAAAGAGGGACGCCGGAGCGTGAAACCAGTGTCCGGCAGCTGGTCGGCCGGGTGGCCACGACGATCACGGCATGGGGCCGACAAGGCAGCTATTTCGCAAGCGAACAGGACGCCGCAATTTTTCATGATGAACTCGTTCATTTGCTGCTCAATCAGATGATGGCCTTCAATTCCCCTGTATGGTTCAACTGCGGGGTCGAAGCGAAGCCTCAATGCTCCGCCTGTTTTATCAACTCGGTCGAAGACACCATGGGATCCATCCTGGAACTCGCGAAAACCGAAGGCATGCTGTTTAAGTGGGGATCAGGAACAGGAAGCAATCTTTCCCCGATCCGGTCTTCTAAGGAGCAGCTGTCCGGTGGCGGCATTGCCTCCGGCCCCGTGTCCTTTATGAAAGGCTTCGACGCGTTTGCCGGCGTCATTAAGTCCGGCGGCAAGACGCGCCGCGCGGCAAAGATGGTCATTCTCAATATGGGCCACCCCGACATCGTCGAATTCATCAATTGCAAAGCCAATGAAGAAAAGAAAGCGTGGGTGTTGCTCGATAACGGCTACGCCGGTGGGGTCGATGGCGAAGCCTACTCTTCCATCTTTTTCCAGAATGCAAATCATAGCGTTCGTGTAAGCGACGAATTTATGCAGGCCGTCGTGAATGATGCGGATTGGCATACAAAGGCAGTCGTTACG
>DATFXZ010000045.1:0-10394 GCA_035315305.1 Terriglobia bacterium
TGGTGTCGAATGTCAACAACACAGAGTGCCGTCAACGCCGAGGGGCGTGCGGCCCCAACTCCAATTCGAGATGCGGCGTAACCGCCCCCCTGCCGCCTTCGTGCGGCTCTCCCCCTCGTGAGGGGGAGACGCGAGCGAAGCGAGCGAGGGGGTCGCTCACACACCATCTCGAATTGCAGCTACATCAGGGAACGGAATTGGGCATCTATTTGAGCTTGATTTCTTTGGTCGGGTCGATCAGGTAGTCGTAAGTTTTCAGGTTTTCATTGCACATGTACTCATCAACTTTCCTGTACTCCGGATGATAGGTATAGCGATTAACAAACCTCCAAGGTCCCTCAAAGACTTTTGGATCCTCCAGCGTTGTTTCAATTTCGAGAGTATCGACATCGATTCTCCGGATCCGCTCGACCATATGAAGATCCTCAGAATGCCGGAAAGGCTGGTGGCGATCTCCTCCGCCTCCAACAGTGCTCTCATTATTGAAGCCGACAGTGTCGACCACCAAAGTATCACCCTCCCAGCGACCAACAGAATCTCCTAACCAGCTGATACCGGGCTGATGAGTGGCATCCAATGGAATCGTCCGAAACAGGTGCATGTACTCGTAGTGAATCACGACGTATTCGGAATTCTGGATGATCTGGAAAGAATACGGGCCGATGCTCGGCGGCACCGAACCGACCACACAATCACTGATAACCGCGTTCGGGTCTGCCACGACTCTGTATGAATCCATGCCGGGTTTCAAAGTCGGTCTCGCCGGAAGGACGGCCGTCCCCGGCGCGCCGTTCGTCTGACCGGCGCGCGAACGCGGACCAAAGCTGTTGAAGACACCTTGGAAATTGGGTTTTCCGTCAAACGTACGCAAAGACTGAGACGCTGCAGCCGGCACTGCGGAAGCCGTTCCAGGAGTCGTTCCATCCACTGCAATAGTCAACGTGCGCGTTAAGACTTCTCCATTCGGACCTCCCGCTACACGGAGCGTATACGTGGTCGTCACCATTGGCGAGACGCGGGCTGAGCCTCTGGCAGTTATGGCTCCGACTCCGGGTGTAATCGTCATAGGACCGGGATTCTCCGCTGCCCAACTCAACACGACAGGTTGTCCCGGTTTGATTGACATCCTATCCGCACTGAATTCCATGATGCGCGCATCCGGACACGGAAAGTTCGGAGGCAATAAACAACCTCTCGTCTGACCGTAAGCAGATGAGACGCAGAGTGTCAGTATCGTTGCAGTGGCGACGGGTCCTATTCTTTTCAGCATAAGATCAAGATCTGATCATTCTGCCATCAGGCAGTTTAATGACTTCCGCGTACATTGCAGGCGCGCCGTTCTTAGCGGGTCGGCCGACGGCTGTGAGTGAGTCTCCAACCTTAACGGTCGTACTAATCCAACCGATGCTCTTCAGGTGAGTTACGCTTTGCATTTCCAGCGCCCACAACCTTGCTTTGCCGTCATCAGAGGTGACTTCCAGATAGATGAAGGAGTGAGGATTTGTGAATTCAAACTTTTTCACCACTCCGGTGATGGAGATCGCTCCGTTCGCGTCCGTGTACATCGCTTGTGAGTGATGACCGAACCCCAGAAGCGAAATGGCGCTGATCAGAAAAACGACGGAAATGAGGCACGAGAGTTTGGCTTTCAGCATATTGTGTCCAGAGCTACTTTCGCATCGTCGCGGGATCGAAGACACTGCCGCCTTTGATTACTCGCCAGATCTTCATGGTGTTACTAATGTCTTCCAGCGGATTCGCGTCGAGGAGCACGACGTCACCGAACTTGCCCGGTTCGAGCGAACCTAAATCGGCGCCGGCTCCGACCGTTTCAGCGGCGGCGATGGTCGCCATGCGCAATAGATCGATGGTAGGCAAGCCGGCCCAGCTAAAGAATTGAAGCTCCCAGTGCACGGAAGGACCGAAGAAGACACTCGTCATTAGTGCATCGGTCCCGTCGAGTAGCTTGACGCCGTTCTGATGCAGTGTTTTGTATGTGGCGATGGTATTTATCCAGGCTGTGCGTTGGGCATCGGTGACAGGACGACCAGGACGGGCCGCCGCAATCGCGTCTTCTGGAATAAAGGTCCGAAATTTCGTATCGAGAGTTGCGGGATCGGCCATTTTCGACGGCGTTCCTTGCCCGAACACCGTGAGTGTCGGATCTAATCTTGTGCCTGAACTTGCGAGCAACTTGATAATGTCGTCATTCAGAGGTGGACCATGCTCTAGCGATGTGATGCCGAAATTGACGCTGCGAACAACCTCCTCGAGGGACAGCCCATGTCCCACGATAGGCATCCCCTGACGGTTAGCTTCCGCTGCCACCTCCGTCTTTACGAACCATGGGAGCGATGTGTAAACCTTAATAAATGACGCACCCATTTCCTTCCAGTACCTCACATATTCACGGGCTTCTTCTTTATCCGTAATCTCCAGAAACGCGTCTCCCCAAAGCGGCATCAGGCCTTCGAATATGTCACCGCTGGCAAAGTACCTTGGGATAGGAAGAGTGCTCGAGTCCGCGCGGTTGCGAATAGCGTTTACGACATCCAACCTGCTTCCGGTATCGCGGATCGACGTAACGCCGTATGCGATCAAAGAGTCGTCCGTGATCTGTTGGTTCGACCATGCCGCGTGTGTGTGCGAATCCATCAAGCCCGGAATCGCGTACCGGCCGCCACCGTCGATTCGAAGCACGTTTGAGGGAATAGAACGTCCGCTCTCCGGGCCGATCCAGCGAATCCGGCCTTGTTCGATGAGCATCGAAGTCTCGCCGCTAAATTTACCGGCTTGTAGATCCAGAACGTGCACCCGGGTGACCAGAAGCGGAGGAGGTACGGCGCGAGGTAACGAGAGCGAGATCGGAATCTCCGTCGTGCGGCCGCCTTGAATCTGCCGGCGCCACACTCGAGATCCTTCGGAATAAACTATCGCCGACGAGTCCGCTGTGAAAGAAAAGGAGCGGCCGCCTTCGTTGCTGAAACGGCGGAAATCCTGATCCTTCAAAACGCCAGATCGTACTGCGCCGATCCAGATTTCGGTGTTTCGACGGAATGCCAGCCATTTGCCGTCAGGAGACAGAAGACCATCGTGGACATGACGGGTCAGGTCCGTCACGGGTTCGGGCATGGCTCCGTCTCGTAACGGAAGGCGATAGAAGTTGGCGAATGATCCAGTGCGCGCGGTGTAATAAAGAATCAGCCCGTCCGCCGATAATTGAGGTCTGCCTGTCCAGTCGCCGCCGCTTTGCGCCAGTTGCGCAGGATTGTCGGCCTGAGCATCCACTTTGATGAATCGGTATGGCGCGCCAATCGCGTCTGAACGTTGAAATACAACGCTCTTGCCATCGCTGCTCCAGCTCGGGAACAGGATCCAGGACGCGCCGCCAACGGTTGCAAGAGTTCGTGTCTGTCGCGCGGCGAAATCAAAAACTCGCAACTCTCGAACTCCATGTTTGTCCGAAACGAATGCGAGCTGTTTACCATCCGGCGAAAAAGAAGGTTCCAACTGATAGCCGACTTCGTCGATCAGCTTTTTAGCCGGTCCGCCGCTGACGGACTGTTCCCATAATGTGCCGGCAGCCATGAAAACGAGCGTGCGCCCATCGGGAGATATTCTTGGCGTGAGCACTGCTGTGATCGGAACTGTAGGGCTCGAGGAGGGAGTCCACTTTTTGATTGCCGGCTCCGCAGTCTCCATCTTCACGCGAGCATTCCAGGCAATCTGTTCTCGACTCGCATTCAGGACGCCGAAGCGCCAGAGTTTCGCGTCGGCCGCCACGTATATAGTCTGATTATCGGAAGTCACATCGATCCGCCCACCAGCGCCTGCAAACGAGCCGACGACCTTTGGCTCAGCATCTCCAAACGTGAACTGGCGTAGATTGCCGCCAGCGAGGTAATAGAATCCGTCCCTTCTTGGGTTCAAGACTACTCGGCCAACTGCGCCGGGAATCGATCCCAAGCGGGACACCGCTCCATCCGCCGCTCTCACTTCAACAACTGTCGCAGTGACCGGCGATCCTTGTTGAAGCCGGCCGCCGCCCTGAGGACTACGTCCGAGTTCTGCAACAGTCCAGGCGACCTTCCCATCGGCCATGAAGAAAACTGAACCGAACGGGCGGGGAGTACTCAGGCGTTGAGGAGTGCCACCTTGCACAGGGATCGTAGACAGTGTGCTCAATGTTGTGGCGGCTCCAAATCCTGGGATGCGGTCGACGGGATATTCCTCACGTTTGAGGAACGACAAATATGCGATCGTCTTTCCGTCGGAACTCCATGCTTGCGATCCTGCCTGGTAGTCGTGAGTCAACTGCGAAATCTTGCCGTTGGAAATCTCCAGCACGAAAATGTTTCCGTCGCTCCCATCGCGGTTGGAAACGAATGCGATGCGCGATCCGTCGGGGGAAAATACTGGATCGCTGTCGTAGTAAGGACCGAATGTCAATTGTGTTGCAGCCCCTCCGCTTACGGGCAATCTGAATAAATGCCCTACGAGGTTGAATACAAGCGATCGTCCATCAGGAGCCGCGCTAAGTCCGGGTTGCGTCACCTCCGAGGTCTCAAATTCGAATGTTCGCGTTGCTCCCCAGCCATACGACGACAACAAACAGCAAGTGACTAGCGCGAGAGCGAATTTTCGGGAGCTCATCACTTTGAGTCTTCCTTCCTCCACGTTTCCGCATAGGCAAGATAGGAAGCGGGGAAACTCGATGGATACCAACTGCCGCCGGCTTTTTTACCGTTGATGTAGACCTCGGCGGTGCGGGAGGTAATCACGAAAAAAGTCATATGAAAACCGTTCGGTGGCCGCATCTCGCCCCAACCTCCTTCATTGAAATCACGCCACACAAGTTCAACGTCGTACTCATCGGACTTACAACGCTGACGCCGCTCAGTGACGGAGTCGCCCGTATTCGTGAATACAGCCTTGAGGGGTTTGAAGGGGGGATCGTTGAAGTTGGTTACCAACTTGCCCATGGTTTCCTTGGCGACGAAGTCGACGAGTCTCGGATTGTCGGAAAGCGCGAGGCGGAGATCGATCTGCCCGCTGGCGTTGCGCGTCGTGAGGAAGCAGACGTGTCCGGTTCCGGCAGGACTCCAATCCACTCCCCAGAAGTTGACTTCGGTTAGGATGGTACCGCCCGGCTTATCGAGCAATCGTATGCCGGGATTTTCACCGGTGATGTGGACCTTGCCACCCGATGTGATGGGTGTTGGTTGTTGCGCCAGCAATGCCGTAAGTATAAAGACGAGCCGATATGGCATGCATTCTCCTTGAACAAATTGGTCTGCTGTTTCGGGGGCCAAGCCACATTCCCCTCCTCGTGAGACGGGGTGGTCGCTCACAAGTCACGTTTCGGCGCGAGCGACCACCCCGGCCGCTTCGCGGCCACCCCTCCTCACGAGGAGGGGATTAGACGCTCAACAGTTTTTCTGTACATCCCGAAATACACGTCCAACAACTTCTCCGCGCAATCCCTAATTCGCTCGGGTGTCCTTCGGAATCACCGGCAACACGACATGTGACGGATAACCCGTCGAGTGATACACCGTCTGTTTGGCCACCGTCATTCGCGTTCCCGTGGCAGGGTCTTCTCCCGTATTCAAGTTCCGATCGAAACGCGGAAAATTGCTGCTGGACACCTCCAGGCGAATACGATGCCCTGGAAGAAACGTATTGCTCGTCGCCCACATATCGATCGTGTACTCGTAGATTTTTCCGGCCTCGATGAGCGTACCTTGCTTACCGATCGCGTCGCGGTAGCGCGCACGTAAGATCCCGTCCTGGACGTTTCTTGCGAAACCATCGGGAGAAACATCCACAAGTTTCGCTGTCCAATCCGTGTCCTTAGCTGAAGTTGAAGCGTAAAGCTTCATCGTAATCGGACCGGTCACCTCGACCGGTTCCGTCAACTCGGCGGACGTGAAGACCAATACGTCATCGCGACGCTCGGCGGCCCGTTGATCCCAAGGACCGCTGGGAACCTGCTGTGCGCAGCATGTGTTCCCTCCCAGTGTCGGCACTGGATTGGCGGGATCGAAGTTGAATGTATCGCTTTCAGCATTCCCGGCTGCAGGGGGGCGTGTGGAGAGCGAACCGTCACCAAGTAAAGAATTAGCTCTTCCGTTGCTGGAGATGTAGTACTTCGTGTACTGAGTACGGGCAAGAGGCCACTCGCGTTCGTAGCGCCACTTGTTGTCACCCATCACAAAGATCTTGATCGGCGCTTCATCGGCTACTCCGTTTTTGATCCCTTTCAACCAATAATCGAACCATCGAAGAGTCACGCGCTGCAGATCGACCTCAGCTTCAGGGCCGAAGTCCGTGGCGTTTGGATCCACCGCTTGTCCAGCCGGCGTGTTGTTGCGGCGGCCGGTGCCATGCACCCAAGGACCGATCAACATGCGCTTGCCGGCTCGAGCAGTGTCGGTCTTCGCCTGTTTGCGCATGGCGATATCGTCCTGCAGGGCGCCTCGCAGAAAGATGTCGTACCAACCTTCGACATTGAGCATCGGCACGCTGATCTTGTCGTATTCCTTGTCGTGGTTGAGGGCTTCCCAGTAGGAGTCCCTGGTGGGATGCGCCACCCAGTCGCGATAGTGCGTGGAGCGGTGGCCGGCAGCATCGGGAGATGTTGCAATCGGCAAATGACGATACACATTCGGCCAATCGAACACGCTCGTGGTTTGGGCAACACGGCCATCGATTGAAACAGCGCCCCAGGACAACGAGAAGGCGTAGCTCAGCGCCCCGTCGGTATAGAACCAATTGTTGTAGAGGTCCGGCGTTGTTACCTGTGGCGCCATCGCAACCAGATATTTGCTGCCCCTGACTGCCTGCGCCCATTGCGTGTAGCCGACGTAGGATCCCCCCATGGTGCCGAGTTTGCCCTTGAACCATGGTTGCTTACCGATCCACTCGTCCATGTCGTAGCCATCGTTCGCTTCGTTCTTCTGAGGATAAAACTGGCCGTCGGAATCAAACTTTCCGCGGACGTCCTGCTGGACCATGACGTAGCCGCGTTCGGCGAAAAACTTCGATTGGTTGATCGCGCCTTCAGTGTTGTTGTTGTAAGGCGTGCGAACGAGGATGGCTGGAAATTTCCCTTCAACGTCCGGACGATAAATATCGGCGGATAACGCAACGCCGTCCCGCATCGGGACCTTCACGTCGATCTCAGTCTTGACTCGGTAGCTCGGCTTGGATAGGAGGCTTTCATCGTAATGGCGAACGGTCTGCTGCGCCGGGGATTGTCCTTGCAGCTGACCAAAGGTCATCCATACCGCCAACTCGATGACAGCCACTACTGCTAATGTAAGTAGCCGCCTGTTCATAATGGCTCCTTAACTACCGCGAGTCAGAATTGCACTTGCGTGCCGATCTCGATTCGACGAGGCGAATTGATGGTGTTGGGTACAAACCAACCGTTCGTTCCGACGGTGCTGTACGTTGTGTTGATGCCCGTCACCTGACTGCGGTTGAAAGCATTGTAAAGGTCCACGTTCGCAGTGACACTAAGCTTCTCAGCTTTGAAGATTCGCGAAAGCCGGACATCGAAGTTGTGCCGGTACTGCCCAAACTTCACGTTGGGTTCGATCAATGGAATGGTCTTCGTCTGATTCGTTCCTGCAGAAAGATCCCGGCCCAGGGCCGGCGCAATCACCGCGTTCGGCGCGTTCCAGGAGGCCAAAATCGGGTAACCGTTTGCAACCGAATACGCCGTGGAGACGCGGAACGCCAATGGGAGCGTGTACGACCCGTTGATCTTCCAGTCCATCCTGTACGGCAGCGACTGGTGGCAAAAGAATTTTTCGTCTGAAGGCGTCAAGGAATTAGTTTCGGGACTATCGATAAATGTGTCGCACGTATCGGTCACCCGGCTTCGAACATCAACACCGCCGCTGATAAAAATATTGCGCCTGAATCTCGAGTTCAGGTTCACGTCGAAACCGCGGGTGATCGATGTTATGCCTTTCCCAGTTCCGACGTTTTTTGCAAAGGTGACGTAATTCTGACCTGGTCGCGCGCGCGCTGCCGGAGTGATGTCGTAGAGACCGCACGTCTGTTGGCCGGCTGCGCTGCCCAAGCGAGCGTCCGACGGATTAGTCACGCAGAAAGGGCCGGTGAAGTCCGCATTAGTCAGGACCAGGTTATCCGTGATCGTTTGGTTGCCATCTGAGCGGTGATAGAACGACGAGGTCAACGCTAATCCGGATACGAGCTCATGCTGCACGGCAAAATCGTACTCCCAGGTGTAACCGCGCTTGCCCCAGCCGCGAAGAACTTTCGGATCGTACTGAGTCGTCGGAATGGTCAGCCCAAAGTTCGGGTTGCTGGAGTTGGTCAATTCGGCTGACTGCAGCGTCCCGTCTGGATTGAATATCGTCAGGTCACCGTTAAGGTCATTCCACGTGTAATTGGTGGTTGTCGCGACGCGGTTCGCAGGGTTCTGCGCTCCCGTAAGATTGACTGTCTCGCCTGCGACGAAGCGGGCCACGCTGACCCTCAGTGCAGTTTTGCCGTTACCGAACAGATCATACGCAGCGCCGAGGCGCGGAGAGATATCCCTCCAGTTCAAAGCATTCGCGCCTTGAAAACTCTGTCCCGGCAGAAAGATGCTGTCCGGCCGCGACTGCGCCGGCGTGCTCGTCCGCAGGTTGTCAAACCGCAGCCCCAGATTCAGGGTGAGACGCCGCCGAATAGTCCAGCGTTCCTGCGCGTAAATGGCAAGGTCTCCGTCGATATCCTCTTTTCGGTCCTGCGGCAGCGAAACGGCTACTAGACTCGGCGCGCCATTGAAGTACTGCAACTGCGCATCGCCGATTCGTGTGTTCGGGCGATGATAGGATCCGCGCAGGAACGTAAAGCCAATTTTGAGGTTGTGCGTTCCATTGACATACGCACCGGATCCGTTCAGATTGATTGTCTTTGAAATATTGGCATCGCTGGTGTTTGAGGCACCGAACGCCAACTGTGTGGTCCGTTCCAGCAGTGAATAAACCTTAGGCGGCCACTTCGGCGGGTTACTCGTGCGGTACTGTGCGGACCACGGTTTTCCGTCACCTGGGTAGTCGTTAACAATTCCGGCCGTGTACCGCGAGAACGCCAGTTCGGTCAAGAACCTCGAGCTTTGTGTTCGCGTCCATTTAACGCCTGAATTGCGAGTATCCGGCGAGTTCAAAACCAACACCACCTCATTAGGGCAGTTGAAGAAGCAAACAACCGGGCTCAGGAAATGCGGCGTCTCGCTGTAACTGTAATCGACGAAACCGGTGACCTTATCTTTCGTCGTCGCCTGCCATGTGAGACGCGTGCCGAGGCTCCGGGACCAGGTATCGTTGTGGCCAGGCTGAGTGGTATCAGGCACGAACCGGTTGAACGCTGGACTGATGTTGGAGTAGCTCCCAAACCGCTGAGTGTCGCTCGTGTTATAACGGCCCGTAACCTGAAACCAGAGTTTGTCGCGCTTGATGGGTCCGCCGAACGATGGATTCACCTCCCACAACTTCAACAGCTTCGGCGGATCTGTGAAGCCGAATGAGCGCAAGGAGTCTGTAATGTTGTTTCCGACCAGTTTTTTATTGCCGTAGCTGAGGAAGACCGACCCGTGAAACTGGTTGCCTCCATCTTTCGGGACAAGATTGATCAGAAAGCCCGGCTGGCCCATTTCTGCCGATTCGACTCCGGTTGTGAAGCTGTACTCCTGATACATTTCATTACTGAATCCGCCGCCGGCCATGCTGAGACTTGGCCCAGCTCCGATCAGGTTCGTCACGCGTATGCCGTCCATCTTGGTAAGCGAATCGGGCGTTCCGCGGTATCCAATCTGTCCGAAAAATCCAATCGCTCCTCCTCCTGGAACCTTCGAAGCAAGATCTAAAGGCGTGCGAGCGCCCGGAAGTTCATCCATCACCTCTCGCGTCATCACTTTCGGCGTTGCGATGCCCTGCACATCGACCACAGGAGTGCTTGCTTGAATCTCAACCGTGTTTGTGACATTGCCCACCTGGAGTACGACGTTCACCGGAGCAGTGAAGTCGCTTGTCAGCACAATTCCTTCGCGCTTCACATTCGCAAAACCGGGCAATGAGAACGTTACGGTGTAAGACCCAGGCACCAGGTTAATAACCGAGTACCGCCCGACCTCATTTGTCACAACGCTGCGCGTTTGCTCAATAAGGCCTGGACTCGCGGCTTCAACAGTTACTCCAGGCAAGACCGCACCAGTCGAATCGGTCACGGTTCCAGAGATTGCTTGAGAAAACCCCGACAGTGGTTGAATCAGGATCACTGCCAGCGCGATTAACGCGACTTGAATGGCTTTTCCCCTCATCGCTCCCCCTCCCCAAAGGCAGATTTGCGGGGGCACGCTAACACCGACCGCACAA
>DATFXZ010000046.1:0-5460 GCA_035315305.1 Terriglobia bacterium
GCGGTTCGGTCGAGCAGGTAGTCTGCAAGAATCGTCGAATCCGGAAAAATGATCCGCTCCACCGACGAGTGTGAAATGTCGCGTTCGTGCCATAACGCGACGTTCTCCATGGCCGCAATCGCATTGGTTCGAAGAATGCGAGCTAAGCCCGCAATTTGTTCCGATGTAATCGGGTTCCGCTTGTGGGGCATTGCCGACGAACCCTTCTGTTTCGCCGAAAAGTATTCCTCGGCTTCCCGCACCTCGGTCCGTTGAAGATGACGCACTTCAATCGCAATTTTCTCTAATGTCGCTCCAATCAGCGCCAGCGAGGTGATGTAGTGCGCGTGGCGATCCCGCTGGATGATCTGCGAAGAGGCCGGCGCCGCCTTCAATTTGAGCTTCGCCATGACGCTTTCTTCCACGTGTGGCGGTAAATGCGCAAATGTTCCAACCGCGCCCGATAGTTTTCCTACGCGCATCGTTTCGGCGGCGTCTTTGAATCGAGCCTGCTGTCGCAAAACTTCATCGTAAAGAAGTGCGAGCTTCAACCCGAACGTTGTGGGCTCGGCGTGGATCCCGTGCGTTCTACCTACAACGACAGTCGTCTTGAACTCCTGGGCGCGCTTCTTCAGGACATCGAGCAATCGTTGAAGATCTTCGAAAATAACCTCGGAGGCGTCCCGTACTTGCAGCGCGAGCGCTGTATCCAACACGTCGGACGACGTGAGACCAAAATGAAAAAAACGGGATGCAGGGCCAACGTACTCGGCCACCGACGTCGTAAAGGCGATCACATCATGCTTTACTTCCGCTTCGATTGCATTAATGCGGTCTACTGAAAACGACGCGCGTTTCTTTATTTCGGCCGCATCTTGCTTAGGGATGACACCTTCTTCCGCAAGAGTCTCCGTGACGGCCAGCTCCACATCCAGCCATCGCTGGTACTTGTTCTGGTCCTCCCAGATCTTGCCCATCTGCGGGCGGGTGTAACGCGGAATCATCTTGTAACTATAGCCGAATCGGTGACGTCGGTTCGTCCTGCGACGTGATCGCCAGGTTTGCGGTGCTCAAGCCGCGATAACGCAGCGCCCGTGTCGCTTCCTGTTTCGCAATTTCTGGATGATTGTTTCTCTCACTGAGATGGGCGAGTAGAACGTGCTCAGCCATTCCATCGTACTGATCTCGAATAAAACGGCTTACAGCTGTATTTGAGAGATGCCCATAACGCCCCATGAGCCGTTGTTTCAAATTCCATGGATATGGTCCAACTCGCAGCATTTCAAGGTCGTGATTGGATTCCAGGATCAGCACGTGTGACCCTCGAAGCTGCTCTGCAACGTCATCGGGGATATAGCCAATATCTGTGACTTGCGTGATCTTTACGCCGCTGCACGTGATGCTGAATGCTACCGGTTCCGTGGCGTCGTGTGGGATGCGGAAAGGGTAGATCTTCACATCCTCGACTTCAAACGGAACACCCGGCTGCACAGGGATAATTTTGGACCCGTCCAACTCGTATTGTTCGGCTTGAAGTGCGGTAATCGTTCCCCAGGTAACAAACGCCTCGATGGGCAGATCTTTCAAAAGCATCTTCAGCCCGCAGGCATGATCGCCATGCTCGTGCGTAATCAACACGGCATCGATGCCGTCGGGATCCTCGCCAATCGATTCGAGCCTATTTGCAATTTCCTTTCGGCTCATACCGGCGTCGATCAGTAAGCGGACCCGGTCGGTCTTAATGAAGGTGGCATTTCCGCGGCTCCCACTTCCCAGCACTGACACCGTTATTGTCATCCATCCGCACTATGTCGTCTCCCTTGGACAGGACAGGGGAAAGCGGGGATGTGGGGGCTGCCCCCTTGTCCCCGCGAGATGTTACAATTGTCGGCATGCGCGAGCGTCTTAAAGCCATCATCTTCTTTCTGGTCGTCGGTGCCGTTGCGGCATTCTTCGTCTATCGGGAAGTCACTCGAAAAGGTGAGCCCGGTATCGTCAATATTGGGCAGCAAGCGCCGGATTTTTCTATCAAGGATCAACAAGGCCGTGTGGTTAAGCTCAGCGATTACCGCGGCAAGGTTGTGTTTCTGAATATCTGGGGTACCTGGTGCCAGCCCTGTATCGAGGAAATGCCCGAAATGGAGACGTTGAACCAGAAGTTCAAAGACAGGAAATTCCAGATGATGGCTGTCAGCGTCGACAATGATTGGGAAGAAGTGAACGAGTTCTATAAGGAACATAATCTGACGTTGCCGGCTTTCCTGGATCCGGGCCGCCAGGTCGCAAGTTTGTATAAGGTATTCAAGTATCCCGAGACCTTCCTGATCGATGCGAACGGCAATGTTGTGAAACACACATGGCAGGAACACTGGGCCGATCCCCGCGTCGTGAAGATTGTCGAAAATCTCATTCTGCAAGCCGACACCAAGCAACAGACCCTGTTGCGCTGATCGGAACGACGCGAGCACACCCGAGAGCACGCAGCCTAAGATCCGCGAACTATGAAATCTTTTTTCGACTACGAGAGGCCTGAATTAGCCGAAGTGTTTCAGCCCGGCTTTAGGGCGACGCAGATCTTCAAGTCTGTTTACCAGCTATGGTTGGATGATTTTGAACTGATGACGGATCTGCCGAAGCTGTTACGAAGCTCTCTTTCGGAAGAGTGGAATGTCAAGCTGCCGCCGGTCCATAGGCGATTCGATTCGGTCGACGGCACGCGCCGTTATCTCGTGCGTCTGGATGACGGCGAACTGGCGGAAACCGTCTTCATCCCGGAAGAAAATCGCAGCACGATCTGCATTTCGTCGCAGGTCGGCTGCGCGTTGGATTGCACGTTCTGCCTGACCGGACAACTTGGGTTGACGCGGCATCTTACGCCTGGCGAAATTGCCGCTCAGGTCCTCATCGCGCAGCGAGACAATCTTCCGTGGGAAATGCGTGATTCATTCAACATGGTGCTCATGGGCATGGGCGAACCTCTTCACAATTACGACAACGTCATGAAAGCCCTGCGAATTTTGCACGACGAGCATGGCCTGAATATGTCGATGTCGCGGATAACGCTTTCTACCGCCGGATTACTGCCGGCCATCGAGCGGCTCGCCAACGAGCCCGCAATCCCCAATCTTGCGATCTCGCTGACGGGCGCGACCAACGAAAAGCGAAATGAGTTGATGCCCATCAATCGCAAATACCCTCTCGAACAACTGCTCGAGGTAGTCCGCCGATTCCCGCTCAAACATCGGCAGCGCGTCACGTTTGAGTATGTCCTGCTACGCGGCATAACGGATTCGCCTGAAGACGCATTACAGCTCGTGAAGCTGCTGAAAGGCATCCGCGCGAAAGTGAATCTGATTCCTTTGAATGAAGCGGAAGAACTCGGGTATCAGCGGCCATCGGACGCTGTCGTCGAAAAATTCCAGCAAATTCTGATCGACCACCACATCTCCGCCTTTGTTCGGAAAAATCGCGGCAACGATATTTCTGCAGCTTGCGGGCAATTGAAAAAGAAGTGGGCGGACCAAATCCCGGCGGAGCAGAATTCAAGGCTCGATTGCCGATAGCCTCAGTCCGACCTTGGCGCTGGGAACCGTAGGATTCCATCCCGTTTCGTCCTTAAACTTGCGATTCGAAACGCGCTGGCTGCGGGTCAGGAACATCACGTCCTTTCCCGCTAGGAAGCGAAACAGAAATACCGGTGGCCGCCACAACCACCGGCGGTCAATGGCATCAGCCAGTGCCTTTGCGAGCTCCTGCCGGGGAAGCGGCTCGTCATCAACCACATCGTAAATTCCGGCGGATGCTCGGGACAGCGCATCAACGACCGCAAGCGCGGCGTCATCAACCCAGATCAGCGGTTGATATGCTTCAGGGCGTCCAAAGATCATGGCAATCCCATATCGCGCCATTCGCAGTATGTATCGCGTGTGCCCTGCAGTAGGCCCATAGAAGGCGCCCATTCGCAAAATAAGGCCGCGGTTGCCGGCCCTCGTGAATTTCTCCACTTCACTTTCCGCCGCTAAGGTCGATTCCAAAAGAGTAGACCGATCGGGAGGAATGCTTGCATCAATCCATTCGGCGCCCCGGTCCGGGTAACCGAACACGACGCTCGGATAAATGAAGGTCGAAACATCGGATTCTAGCGCGGCAGTAACGAGATTCCGTGTGCCTTCCGTCCGGATCCGATCGTTCTCGTTCCATGCTGCTCGCCGGCTAGCCTGGTTCGGTGGCGGTATTCGAGTAGCGAGATGCAGGACAGCGTCACAGCCTGTAATTCCGTTCCTTAATGACGATAAATCAAACAAGCTTCCCCTAAAGAGATCTACACCCGTTGACTTCAGACGTGACGCATTATTGGCGTTCCTCGCAAGCGCGCGGACACGATGACCGCTATCCATCAACATCCGCAATACTGGCCTGCCCAATACTCCTGTAGCACCTGTAACGAAAACGTTCATGAATGCCAGTGTAGAATTACGGAGGATATTTGCATATGACCCTGAGATATCGAGCCGAACAAGTAGGAAGTCTGCTTCGTCCTCCTCAGTTGCTCCAGTACCGTGCTCAATATGGCGAGAGCCGTTTGACATTAGAAGAATTGCGGTCGAGGGAGGACGAGGCGATCGAAGCCGCCCTTCAGAAACAACAGCAAATTGGAATCGACATCCTCACCGATGGTGAGATGCGTCGCGGCTCCTGGCTCACTGATATGGCGGATGCGGTTGAAGGATTCGTGGCTCAGCGAGTTGAGCTGGACTGGAAAGGCCCGGGCGGCGGGCGCGAAGCGAGTTCAGCGCTTGCAGCTGGAGCAAGGCTTAAAAAAGTGCGACCACTTACGGCTCACGAGCTGCCCTTCTTGAAATCCAAGGCATCCGGGCCATTCAAAGTGACCGTTCCCGCCCCTTCGAATTTCTTAATTGCGAGCTATAAGAAGGGAGTGACGGATAGGTTCTACCGTACACGCGGCGACTTTCTGGCAGACCTCGTTGAAATCGTTCGCAGTGAGATTCAGTGGCTTATTTCCGAGGGAGTTCCTTACATCCAGCTTGATGCGCCTTACTATTCGCAATATCTGGACGACGCCAAGCGCGACCAAATGCGAGACGCAGGTCGCGATCCTGATGCCGAATTCAATACAGCCATTGAAGGCGATAACTCCTGCTTGAAAGGAATTCCACGAAATAACCTTACGCTCGCTGTTCACGTGTGCCGCGGTAATAGCCGGAGCCGCTGGTTCACCGAGGGCGGGTACGACGCCATTGCAGAGCGACTGTTCGGTTCATTGGACGTAGACACGTTTCTGCTCGAATACGATACGGACCGTGCCGGGGGATTTGAGCCGTTGCGCTTCATTCCACGCGGGAAGAATGCGGTTCTGGGACTCGTTACAACGAAGGAACCGCAGTTAGAGTCACAGGAGGCATTGCGCCGTCGAATCGATGAAGCCTCGCGATATCTGCCGCTCGACAACCTGGCCATCAG
>DATFXZ010000047.1:0-5562 GCA_035315305.1 Terriglobia bacterium
TGGAAAACCCTCCTCCTCACATTCACTCAAGCCAAAGCTCCGAAGCAGCACTTCTTCCGGTCCATTCTCGGTTAACCAGCCCTTCGGCGCCATACCGCCGGTTTCAATTCCGAGCTCCCGCGCTGCAAGCAGGCCGCCCATATCGGCCCCGGTCTGGCCGCCGCTAATAATCTTTTTCAAGAGAGGGGGCATCACTGTAAGGCATCATACGACACGCCAACTTCACCTCGCCCCGACAGGACATTTTGCTCTGGACTCCACTGATTGAAATCCGGATGATGGCGCTACCGTTTTGTGTCTGTTCACCGGAAAGGAAGTATCGTGGTTGCCAACGCTCAAAAAATTCAGGCGTATGGTATCGCGTTAGTGGCAACTGCGCTTGCTGTACTCGTTCGCGATCTGCTCGCGCCGCTTTGGGGTTTCTCGTTTCCTTTTATTACTTTTCACCCGGCTGTGATGATCGCTTCCTGGTATGGCGGACTTGGACCCGGTCTGTTTGCCACGTCCTTTGCGACTTTCTTGTCACTGCACCTTTACATGTCCCCGGCTCATTCCGGACGTCTTCCGTTTCCCGACGCACTCGCCCTATTCATCTTCACATTAATCAACATGCTCATAGCTGGACTGTGCGAAAAGCTACATCAGGCGGTGCGAAATGCGGAAATGGATGCGGCATTACTCAAGCGATCCGAAGTACAGATGCGCGAAGCCGAGAAAAGGAAAGATGAATTCCTGGCCATGTTAGGTCACGAATTACGCAACCCTCTTAATAATCTCAATAGCAGCATGTATCTGTTGCGGTCGCGCTCGAATGAAGAGGACGTGCGGGAGCTTTCTATCAAACTGATCGACAGGCAGACCCAACACATAAACCGGATTATTAGTGATTTGCTGGACATATCCCGGATCGGGCAGGGCAAGTTGCAGCTCACAACGGAACGACTGGATCTGAGGACACTTGCGAGAGAAACGACAGAAGACTTCTGCCGTAGCTTGCACAAAGATCTCATGATCTCGATCAAAACGCAGGAGACTCCTGTCTGGGTCAAAGGAGACCGAACACGACTCGCGCAAATGCTGACAAACCTGCTGCAGAACGCGGCCAAATTCACCAATTCCGGAGGCAAGATCACGGTTGCAGTCAGCGTGGATTCACTCGAAGAGCGGGCCAACGTCTCGGTCGCTGATACCGGTGTGGGTATCGAGCCGGAATTGCTGCAACAGCTCTTCAGTCTTTACACACAAGGTGACCGCACACTGGCGCGCACTGAAGGCGGACTGGGCCTTGGGCTCGCGATTGTCAAATCTCTCGCGGAACTGCATGGCGGAAACGTAGAAGTCTTCAGCGCCGGCAATGGACGAGGCTCCGAATTTCGATTTAGTATCCCAGTTGCCGGAACATCGTTGGCGACCACCATTGCACAAGAAACAACGATCGTCGCCTCCGAGCATTCGCAACGTCGTAGCACGAGCCGCTGAACAACGCAACAAGAGCATCCGCCTAAGGAGGCCGATCGATGCACCACGGCAATAAATGTGCGCACGCTCCGTGTGGCTGCCCTGTCGGAGAAGGAGAAAAATACTGCAGTACCTATTGCAAGGACTCCGGAAAGGTGGCGGAACAGACATGCGGTTGCGGACACCGCGGCTGCACGCAACAAAACGTTCCCAAGGGCGACCCGACTTCAGGTGAGTGACCGAAATCGATGGAACCAAGGATGCACTTGTTTTTTAAAAGAGGCATGTCAAGGAGGGCTTATGAAAATACGTGAAATCATGAGCCGAAACGTCCAGTGCATCGAACCGACGACGCCGATCGCAAAAGCAGCGGAAAGGATGCGAGAACGCGACATCGGCTTCCTTGCAATCTGTGACAATGACCGGCTCGTCGGAACTGTTACTGATCGCGACATTACAATCCGATCCGTAGCCCAGGGGCGGGATCCCCGGCTGGCACCCGTGGAAGAAATCATGACGCCGGCTGTCTTCTATTGCTATGAGGAAGACGATCTGGAGCATGTTGCGAAATACATGCAGGAAAAAGAAGTACGTCGCATGTTGATCCTGGATCGTCAAAAGAGGCTTGTCGGCCTGGTTTCGCTTGGAGACATTGCAAGAGCCTCAGGTGAGAAGCAACTGGCCGGCGAAACGCTTGGAGAAATTGCCGAAGCCGCGTAGCCCTAAATACGCTACGCCGCAAGATCGCCAGGACTGCCCAGAATTCTTGCAATTGTACAAACGACGTCCGTGGGATTGAAAGGCTTCGGAACATAGGCGGTGAAGCCGGTCGCCAGGGCTCGCTCTTCATCTTCCGGCGACGCGAAACCCGTAACTGCAATGGCGGGTGTGAATCCCCTGAATTGGATATTGTGCTCACGAATCGCCTTAATCAGTGCGTACCCATCCGAGTTGCCGATCCGGATATCTGCAATAACAGCGTGAGCCGGATATCTACGAAACAATTCGATCGCCGTATCCACGGTTTGAGCCGCAACAACGGATGCACCCGCTTGCTCCAGGGCAATACGCAGGAGATCACAAGTGTCCGCATTATCATCAACGACCATTATTTTTATGTTTTTTAGTAATTCATTCATTAGGCCCGCCTGTTTGGTACTTAATAAAAGTATAGCGCCCTCCGAAGGCACGATTGTCGGCGGTCCTCGACCGTCGCTACAGTAGAAGTATGCACGCGATGGTACTTTTTGAACCGAAGAAGCCCTTGATAGAAACGAATTTACCTGCCCCAGAACCAGGCCCGAAGGACGTATTAATTCGGGTTGATGCATGTGCAGTCTGCAGAACAGATCTGCACGTCATCGACGGAGAGTTACCGAATCCGAAGCTTCCATTGGTACCGGGACATCAGATTATCGGGAAAATCACCGCGGTCGGTTCGGATGCAAAGCGATTCGAAGTCGGCGACCGCGTTGGCGTGCCCTGGCTGGCTTGGACTGACGAACAGTGCGAGTACTGCCGCCGGGGACAGGAAAATCTGTGCGATTTCGCGCGATTCACGGGGTACACGCGCGATGGAGGCTACGCGGAATTCACCGTCGCCGATGAGCGGTTCTGCTTGCGGATTCCGAAAACGTACTCCGATGTCGAGGCTGCCCCTCTACTGTGCGCGGGCCTGATCGGATTCCGATCGCTCAGGAAAACGGGCGATTCAAAACGCCTGGGAATTTACGGTTTCGGCTCTGCCGCGCACCTGATCATTCAGGTAGCCGTCTATCAGGGACGAGAGGTATATGTTTTTACGCGGTCCAAAGAAGGGCAGCAATTCGCGCGCTCCCTTGGTGCACACTGGGCGGGAGATTCGGAAGAATCTTCACAAACCGCTCTCGACGCGGCGATCATCTTCGCTCCGGCAGGCGAGCTCGTGCCCCGCGCGCTTCAAACTGTTCGAAAGGGCGGCATCGTTGTGTGCGGTGGAATCCATATGAGCGATATTCCACAGTTCCCTTACGAACTGCTCTGGGGCGAGCGCAGTTTGTGCTCTGTCGCCAATCTCACCAGGAAAGACGCCGAAGATTTCATGAAGATCGCACCAGATGTGCCTGTACAAACCTTCTTCGAAACGTTTCCGCTTGCTGACGCTAATGAAGCGCTCGAGCGTTTTCGTACGGGGCAGGTTCGGGGCTCTGTCGTTTTGACTATCGGCCGCGGATGACGCGGATCACCGATGGATACAGGCGTTAAAACCATCCGCGCCATCTGCGGCTATAAAAATCTCTAAAAGAAACAAACCGTCACGCCGCTTGTCCAGGCTTTTGACCGCGCTCGTCACCACCTTGAATCTCAATTCGGCGACGACTCTTGGCGCCTTGTGGGGCATCCATTGTGATTTCAAGAACTCCATTCTTGAACGTAGCAATCGCAGTGTCGGTCTTCACCCCTTCAGGAAGGGGAATTTCACGCCGGAAGCGTCCATAACCTCGTTCCGACCTGTACACGCCTTCCTCGCGTTCCTCGTGCTCGTACTTGCGTTCACCTTCCAAAGTGATGGCATCCTCGCCGATATCAACCTTCACGTCATCTTTTGTTAAACCAGGTAGGTCTGCACGGATAACGAGCTTGCCCTCACGCTCAAAAATTTCCAGCTCCGGTGAAAAGCGTTCAGCAGAGGTCCATGGGCCAAGGCGCGCCACATTTGGGAAGCCAAAGCCTTCAAACATTCGATCCATCTCATCGGCAAATCGGCGCATCATGCTGAACGGACTGAATGTCGACCACGGTTCCACTCTGGAGACACCACCGCGTCGACGCGATTCAATGGCCTGATTCTCTTCTCGATTCTTCGAACGTTCACGAGCCATGGATTTCAACCTCCAAAAATAAAGTGTCGATAATTCAGTCTAGCCCCACGTAACCGAGAATCTGTAAATTGCCGATGCATCTGCCTGATGTTGGTTCGGTTGAATTGCGCCGGACCTATTGACAAATCCGGTGAAGGCAGACAAAGCAAACATCAAGATTGATCCGTCGCATTTCGCGCGGGTAAACTGAATGCACCTTACTCAAAGGAGAATTGAGCATGTGCGATTACTCGCTTCATGGAATTAAAAATCGCCTTGCTGACGAAGGCGAGACCTTAGTCGTCCATCGGTTCTACACAGGATCGAAAGGACTCACCTCACCCCAGTACCTCGAACCGGCCGAGAAGCCTAGAGGACTGATTGCTGCCTTGAAGAAAATGTTTGCGTCTCCACCCAGTGAATGCGCGGTGTGTATTCCCGACGGCGCCAAACTCATCCTGAATAACGTCTCACCTGCGCTTCAGCGAGCTCATGGTCTCTGCGAGACAGAGCCCGTAACTTTCCGTCAGTTGTCGGCCGAGGCGGCAAGCTACCGAGATGCGGTGGAATTTCAAAACGGGGTGAAAGTTCGTTTGCAGGAGTTAGAAGAAGGTCAGATCATCCACGTTGCAGCAGTCTCCGTCGAACAGGCTGAAGCAGCAAACATGGTCTGGATGCTCTCCGATCGACCTAGGTAAAGGGTTAACGTTCGCTTCAAACGCCAGGTCCTGAGGAAGAGAGCTAGAGTTGTGCCTCAGAGCCACTCGCCTGAAACCTATGTCCCCTGTGGGTTTGCGGCGATCCAGCTCGATTTGTGCTAGGCTTTAACTTTAGCGAGCAGGATTAAGCTAATGTTGGAAAAAGTCAGGCACAAAGCAAGACCGTACCTGGTGCTTTCGATCTTAGTAGTCTTCACCATCATTGCTGCGATTTATGTTTCACCATACTCGGCGGCGGTTGGTGTGTTTCTTAGCTACTTCGTCTTCATCGCACATTCGCTGCGCAAAGCAACGAAGACTCAGGAAGAACTCAAGGCGCAACTCGACGAGCACCGAATCAAGTTGAAGGAACTGATTTCCCAGATACCAGGTGTTGTCTGGGAGATGCATGGCACGCCGGAAACAGGTCTGAGCCTGACGTTCATCAGCGAATACCTCAAACCGGTTCTTGGTTATGAGGTGAGTGAATCGACGGCTCCACCCAACTTCTGGATCGACATTGTTCATCCCGGCGATCGCGAGCGGGTTTCTCGCGACCTCCAAGA
>DATFXZ010000048.1:0-10811 GCA_035315305.1 Terriglobia bacterium
TATTGTTGCCTGGAAGCGATTACGGCGCGAAACGCGCTCCATCGCTGCCGCCTCGCAAAAAGACGCGAGTCCCGGCGAGGTCGAAACGCCAATCTCGTTAGCGCTCTGAGCGGCCCACGTCAGTTCCGCAGAAACTTAAAAAAGATCGTGGTTGCACAGGGCGTTCCATCGGGCCACAGCGCGTAATTCGGAATCTGCCCACAACGCTGCCAGCCTTCCCGTGCATATAGCCGCTCGGCGTCACCGCTGGCGGTATCGAGGACGAGGAGCGTCTTGCCGGCGTTTAGAGCACTACGCTCGGCAGCAGCGAGCAGCGCTGCGCCAATACCTTGCCTGCGTGCCCGCCGGTGCACAAGCATCTTCGCAAGGTCCCCGCGATGCGGCTGATTCTCAGGCTGTGCCAAAATTACCTGAACAGTGCCGACGATCATTCCTGCGTCATCCTCGGCGGCGAGCACCACGCGCTCGCCGCGCGCCATGCTCGAGGCAATGGTGCGCCAGAATGCCTCGGCTTTCGTGCGTGACATCGGCAGCATGAAGCTGATGGATGCACCGCCTTCCACGCAATCAATGAGCACGTCGCTCAATCCCTCGATTTCGCGATCGCCAATGGTCTGCAGATATCGAATCCGGATGTTGCCCGACACTGTTTATCTCCTTGAAGCGCGCGAACACTCGCTTGCGACGACCACGACGTATCGCGCAGCTTATAAATACTCACGTCGCGCGCGCCGGTTTCGTAAGCCACTCTTGCTATCGAATATACTGGAGCACATTGTCAAGCCGTTGTGTTAGGTCGATGTCGATAGAATTCAAGGACAGTCGCCTCGCCGCGAACTATCCTGCCTTCATCGAGGAAAGAAACATGGACGCGAAAAAGCTGACACCCATATTGAATGTTTCCGACATACAGCAGAGCTTTGCCTGGTTCGAGAAGTTCGGATGGAAGAAGGCATGGGATTGGGGCAGTCCCCCTTCATTTGGTGGCGTCTGTGCCGGCGATTGCGAGATCTTTCTGTGCGAGAACGGTCAGGGTGGTCGTGGGAAGAGCGCGGTCAAGATGACGTTCGGCCCGGAAGGCGATGAAGCGGCCGACAAAGGCGTATGGATGTCAATCTGGGTAGACGATGTTGACGCCATCCACCAACGCTGCGTTCAGCAAGGGCTCGAGATCACTTGGCCGCCGACCGACATGGCATGGAATGTTCGGGAGATGCACGTGCGGCACCCGGACGGGCATGTCTTCAGAGTCAGCCAGGGGATTGAGGATGAACCAGGAACCGAAAATTGAAACGAACGTCAAGCAGGCAGTACCGTTTTTCGCCGTCTCTAACATTGAAGCATCAGTCGTTTATTACGTAGACGGCCTTGGCTTTCAGATGACCAAGAAGTGGATTGACGAGGGCAAGCTCCGATGGTGCTGGCTTCAACACGGAGACGCGGCCTTGATGTTGCAGGAGTTTCGAAAAGAAGGGCACGATTCCTGGGTGCCTCGAGGAAAACTGGGAGAAGGCGTATCGATTTGCTTTATCTGCAAGGACGCACTCACCATATATCGTGACGTCACGTCTCGCGGTGTTAACGCGTCGAGGCCGTTTGTGGGGAATGGTATGTGGGTTACTTCACTGTCGGATCCCGACGGTTACCGAATCGACTTTGAGAGTTTCACGGATGCGCCAGAAGACACGGAGTTCGTCGAGGGGGGAGATGCTACCCAGTTTCCACAATGAACTATTCAATGCGTAAGGCGACTCTTGACGACGTTCCCGTTCTCGAACGAGTGATAGCAGAATCCGCCCGCATTCTGACTCGCGAAGACTACACGGATGCGGAGATTGAAGCAGCCATCGGCACGGCTTGGGGCGTCGATACTCAACTAATCCGCGACGGCACATACTATGTTGTGGAGACTGAAGCGGACGGTATCGTTGCATGCGGCGGTTGGAGCCGCCGCAAGACACTCTTCGGTAGCGACAAGCAACAAGGACGTGAATCCGAACTTTTGGATCCAAGACACGAGTCTGCGAGGATTCGGGCATTCTTCGTTGGGCCGAATTGGGCTCGACGAGGAATCGGTCGGCTGCTCCTCAAGAGATGTGAAGACGACGCGAAGGCTCACGGCTTTCGATCGACAGAACTCGTCGCGACACTAACGGGTCAACGGCTCTATCGGGTTTTCGGATACGTCGGAGAACAACGCACCGATTATCCTCTTCCCAACGGAACGACAATACAGTTTGTACCGATGAAAAAGGCTCACCTTTGAGGCTTCCGAATCCTGGAGGAATGGAATGGACGAGGTCATCCTTAAACGATTCGAGTATCCGGATGAGACCCGCGAATTCGAGCACGGCAAATTTGAGATCGTCAGGATCGGTGGGCTCACTCTGGGGAGGGCCACCTATCAGCCTGGGTGGAAGTGGTCCGAGCACGTGCGGCCGCTTGCCGGCACGCAGCTGTGTGAGATCGAACATGTGGGACTCGTCATTTCGGGCCATGCAGTAGCCGCGATGAATGGCGGCAGGGTAATCGATCTTCTGCCCGGCACGCTGTTTTATATCCCACCGACCCCGCACGATAGTTGGGTTGTTGGCGATGACCCGTATGTTTCTCTGCACTTCCTGGGCGCGAACCATTACACGAAGTGAGCGTCTGCTGTATGAATCTCGCAAACGAGTACAAACGGCAATTCAGCTGGCGCGCCTGGCCAAACATTCTTGATGCGCTGCCTTTGACTCAAGGCCAGAGAGTCCTCGATTTGGGTTGTGGTGTCGGAGATTTGACGGCAGAGTTGGTGAACCGCGGCAGCTGTGTGATAGGCGTTGATGCGCACGAAGAATTGCTTCTCGATGCACGATCTCGTCGACTATCAAACGCTGAATTTCGGATGGCTGATTTGCGTTCACTCCCGGATTTCGGGATAACGGTGGATGGCATTTGGTGCAGTTTCACAGCGGCGTACTTTCCAGATTTGCCCATTATTCTCCGTGCATGGACAGCGAATCTGAAGCTTGGAGGTTGGATCGCCGTCACAGAAATCGATGACCTGTTCGGACACGAGCCGCTGAGCGTTCAGACAAAGCAGTTGTTCAAGGCTTATGCGGAGAACGCGCTCGCAGCCGGACGATACGACTTCTTTATGGGCCGCAAACTGCCAGGTTATCTGGAGACGTGCGGTTTCGCAGTTTCGGAGATGCTAACGGTTGAGGATCAGGAATTTTCCTTTAGTGGACCTGCCAGGCCTGAAGTACTTGACGCATGGCGAGCCAGGTTTAATCGCATGTCGCTGCTGCGAGATTTTTGCGGCAAAGACTTTGGGCAACTTCAGAAAGAGTTCCTCAGGTGTTTGATACGCGTGGATCATGAATCGGTATCAAAGGTCTGTTGTTGCATAGCAACAAAACAATGATTTGGGAAGCAAAACACTCCGTCATTGCCGACGTCGACAGAACTACTGTTTGGGCCTGGCACTCCAACGTTGACAACTGGGTCCGGTTCGAAGGCAATGCCGTCGAATCGATTACAGTTGATGGACCTTTTCAAGCGGGCACGCACATCACCACAAAGATGCCTGGGCAGGAACCTTATTCTTCGACGTTAATTGTGGTCGAGCCGCCTCGCCACACCGTGATTGAAATGAAATTGAGTGAAGCGGTATTGCGCTTCGAGTGGACTTTTGAGGAACTGGCGGAGAAACAAACTCGGCTCACTCAGCACGTTATGCTGGAGGGTCCAAACGCCGAGGCTTATGTGCCTCTCATGGAACAGCACATCGCGCCAAATATGGGAAAGGGCATGGAAAGAATCGCTGCGGCGATGGTGAAACCTGCATCACGAGATAGAGAAGAAATCTGAAATTGTCCCTACTGGGCCACGAAACGATACCCATGACCATGAACGGTGTGTATGTGACGAGGCTGACGGGGATTAGGCTCAATCTTCTGCCGTAGCCAGGCCACATGTACATCGACGGTACGTGTAAATACCATCGCTTCGTATCCCCAAACGGCGTTTAGAAGTTCCTCGCGTGATAGCGTCGTTCCAACGTTCCTGATGAAATATCGCAGCAGGTTGAACTCACGTGCTGAAACCTTTAGCGGTTGGCCGGCTCGAAAGACTTCAGTGGTGCGGAAATTCACCACGATTTCTCCAAACTGAAATATCTCGCCAAGTGCTCTAACAGGATCTGCCGTCGCGTTCCGGCGCAAAAGAGCTTCGAGGCGCGCCAGCAGTTCGATCATCTCGAACGGTTTTGTGAGATAGTCGTCCGCGCCGAGCTTCAACCCGATCACTTTGTCCAAAACCTGACTTTTCGCTGTCAGCATTAAGACGGGTGTCTTAATCCCCCGGCGTCGCAACTCGTGGCAGACTTCCAGTCCGCTGCTGTACGGCAGCATGACATCGAGAACGATCAGATCGAAGTTCGCACTACTTTTTTCGAGCGCCGAGTTGCCGTTGCCGGCGCTCTCGACGTCGTATCCTTCGTTCGATAAACGATCGGTGAGAGTCATAACCAAGCCCGGTTCGTCCTCGACTAACAGAATCCGGCGTTTCATACGGACGAAGCCTCCAGCGGCCGCGTAATGGGCAGTGCCATGGAAAAACTGGATCCGCAGCCGGGAGTTGATGTGACACTGACCTCACCGCCGTGCTGATCAATGGCTTTCTTCACCAGGCTGAGGCCGATACCGCTACCATGAATCTGGGCTTCGACGGCTGTGCGGCACCGATAAAAGGGCTCAAAGATGTGAGACAAGTCGGCCGAAGCGATGCCAACACCGCGATCCTCGACCGTGAGCCTTACCCATTGCTCTTCCGTGACAATCGATATCCGAATCCACCGCTCGCTTCCGCTGTACTTGATTGCGTTCGTGATCAAGTTGTGAACGGCCCGCCTCAGCGACACCGGGTCGGCCATGATTGGCGGCAGATCTCTTGAGAAAGCGCGTTCCACTGTGAAACCGTCTTCGTGAATTACCATGTCGAGATCCTGCAAAGTTTGTTCGACGATGTCTGCAAGATCGACAGGTACGAATGTTTGCTTCCTCAGCCCCGATTGCAGGCCTGCAAAACTCAACACCTGCTCTACCATTTCTGTTAATCGGCGCCCCTCGTCGCGAACCAGCTTGCCGTAAGTTTCCAGTTGCTCCCGGTCGTTCACTACGCCGTCCGCGAGATTTTCTCCAGCCGAACAAATAACCGCGAGAGGAGTTCGAAGCTCATGACTGACGGTAGAGACAAATTCGATTTGTTGCCGCGCCAATCGTTGTGCGCGAGCTGTGGATATAAGAACCATTCCGATGCTTGTGGCGAGGACGGCGAGGATACTGAAGCTGATCGCAAGATTCCGTCGCCGCAGCTGAGCCACGGCGGCATCTAAGGAACCGGCACGGTGAACGGCCGTGATCTTCCAGCCGCCTTGATCGATGACTGCTGCAGCGATACCAGCGTGAGTCTGGACGGCTCCCACGTGAAACGAGAACAACTTGTCGGGTAAAGGACGGATCGACCGAGCTGTCGCGATGATAGGAAATTCGATGGGCATCAGATTGTGAAACTCATCCGGCCGAAGAGTCAGCAGGCTTTCCTCTCCGTCAACGGAACCTTGTAACGGCGCACCCGGATCCGAGTTGTAGAGGATGGATTCCGCATCATCAGAGCTACGGATCTGGATCCGGAACTCCGGTATAGATCCAGCGAAGTCGGAACGGACGAGTGCCGGCACAAATACTTTCTGGATATACGCCAGGTCCAGCCGAAGAATCACCCGACCGGTCGATCGCAGCATTTCAAATCCCGAGCCATGCGAAAGTCCGGCCGTTTCGAAGAGTGGAATCATGATCGCCGGAATGCGAGTATCGATCGGCTCTCCGAGTCCACCTGGAGGGCTAAATTCGTGCGGCGGATCGGCCGGTATCCAAATTCCAGATTCCGGATCCAGACGTTTGAACCGCTGCATGCCGCGCGAATCTTGCCCTTCAAAAAAGACGTCGCGTATCAGTCGCGGGTATGGGGCGGTCGCGTGCCAGTTGGCATACAGTTTAGCGATCTGCGTCAGGGACTGATTGCCGCGTTCTCCCCTGTTTTGGAATTGAATAAAGGCCCGTGCAATTTCACGGTCGAAGTCCTTGCTGAATTGCCGTAGAGTCCGCTGGATTGCGGACTGCAGCTGCTCGCGTTCGCGCTCGCTAACTTTTCCGAGCCAATCGTATTGCAAGTACGCGAGAACAGGCAGGAGCAGAATGAGGACCGCGACGACGAGAAGGAACAACGGTGGTTTTTGCCTTCGGATCCCCATCTTTCACTTAGCGTTCGTTTGACAAGTGATGCTGAATTCCGATAGCACCGGCGGGAGAAGAAATTGGACCGGTCATGAAGATTTTCTCTTCGAGCCCGCCCGATAAAATGCCGAGACGCGTCAGGCTGCCTGCCTGGTCTGATGCAGCTTGAAGCTTGTCCAAAGTGCTGCGCTGTTGCGTGTTTAATAACGCTCGGAAGTCGGTTCTAAATTTCTCTTGCGCTGCCTGCATTTGCTCGTGCGTGGAGCGTGAGGCGAGAAAAACGTTTCCCACCTCCGTGGGATTAGGATTGGACTCGCTTATGACATCGTCCAGCTTTTTCTGATTTTCGAGAGCGGTCTTGTGAAGTTGCATCGTCGCTTGCGATTGCATCGTCAATAGCGTCTTGAGCGCGATGACCTGCGCGTCCGAGAGGCTTAACGTCCCACGAACTTTGGTGATCAATTCCTCGGGAACTTCGCCGGCGGCGATTTCACCCACGGCATGGTTGAAGAAGATGACATCTTCCTTGTGCGGAAATGGGACCTGTGCAAGAAGAGAAACCGTCGCAGTGCCTATCACCGCGAGCAATACGGATGTGCGAAACAACATCGAAGTAGCCTCCTTATGCTTTCTTGCAATCGACTGTATTTCGAATGAGCCGGGGAATCTTTAAGACGAGGAAAAGTCTCTGTTAAATTTGTTAAATGTTTCGTGTTTACGGCGCGGCCGAAGTGGTCGTGTCGTGAATGATGCGCCAACCGCTGCTCGTTTCTCGGAATAGTAGTGTGAAACGGCCGTGCGGAGAATCGCCGGCCCGGTTGAGCTGCCAGCGACCATCAGCTAGCGCATAGGAAGGGCTTATCGTTTGGATGTCGAGTTCTGAAAAGCTCAGTGTGCCCATCTTTTCGGGCGAGCTGTAACGTTGTTTGTAACGATCGAGGACAGTCTGCCAGCCGCGCGTGATCTCGTCGCCTGAAACGAACGTCGTCGTTTCCGAGCGTTCGTAGCCGTCCATGAAGCCTTCAATGTCGCCGCGGTTCCAGGCTGCCTGTTGCGCTTCCATCACCGCACGGATGGCCCCCGCGACCTCGTCTGCGTCTTTCTTCGGGTTAGGCTGAGAAACACAAGCGGCCACCAATCCGGACAAAAACAGGAAAGCAATTCGACGTCGAAGCCACATCAAACCGGATTGTAGATGAACCATAATGAAAGACATGATACGTAAACTTCCATCCGGCCAATATCGGCTTTACTCACGCAAGAAAGATCCTAAAACAGGAAAGCGACGGAATCTGGGAACATTTCGAACACGCCAGGAAGCAGAAAAACACGAACGTGCGATTCAGTTCTTCAAGCGGCACTGATCCGGGGGTGCGTTGCTTGACTTGGAATCGTGGAGCGTGGGACCTTACGCAAGAACTATGCAATTCTGGTGAGAACTTGACGGTTCTGAGTCTTTTCGCCCACCTCATCCGTATTTGCTGCTAATGGACGCTGTGATTATCTGGTTTGAAAATCCTATGCAGCATGACACCGCGAGATTGGTAGACGGCCTTCACAGCGGCGACCCGGAGATACTGGATAGTCTTATCGAAATCTATCAGCATCGGCTGTTCCGGTACCTGTTGTCGATCACGGGAAGCCGGCCCATGGCGCAAGACTTGTTTCAAGAGACCTGGCTTCGCGTGCTGGAACGCGGCCGTCAGTATCGCAGCCAGTGGAAATTCGAGGTGTGGCTGTTTAGTATCGCTCGACACCTCGTTATTGATGAAGCTCGAAGAAAGAAAGGGACCAGCTTGCAGGAGCTGATGGACCCGGAGGCAGGCACGGGCTTCCAACCCGTGGCGGATGGTCCCTCACCTTTTGAGGAGACGTCCGCTGGAGAGGAAGGGGAACGCGTCGTGCGATTCCTCTCACGGATTCCAGCCGCTTACCGGGAAGTCCTTGCATTGCGCTTTCAAGACGAACTGGCTTTAGAGGAGATCGCTACAATCGTTCATGCACCGCTTTCCACGGTGAAGTCTCGCCTCTACCGCGGGCTGGAGGCGCTGCGCAGGTTAATGGAGGTAGACCAGGAATGAGTGCGGAGAGTCATGAACGCGCACAGCAGCTCATAACGAAGGCTCAGGTTGAAGGCATTCGAGTGCACGAGCGCGATTGGCTCGATGATCATCTAGCGTCGTGCCCGGATTGCACGACTGCAGCGGACGCCCTGACGGCCGCCGTGCAATCTCTTCGAGGGTTATCGCATCCTGCTACTCCTGAGCTTGTCCGGCAAACAAGACTGGCCGTACGCGTTCGTGCTGAGCAGTTGCGCGCTACGCGCAGTGGCTGGGCGCCACTCTGGATCGCAACTGCGCTATCAAGCATTTCGATGATCCTGACTACATCGTACGTGTGGCAGGCATTTGGGTGGGTTGGGCGCGTCGGTCACATTCCTGGAGTTGTTTGGCAAGTGGGATTCCTGATGTGGTGGTTCTTGCCCGCTACATTTTTGGCCGCGGCCGCAGCGTGGCGACATTGCGTCGTCGAGAGCGATTGGGGGCACCAATGACAGCAAGGGAAATGCCTGGAGTGATGAGGAAAGAGATTGTGTCCATTCCTGCATGGGCATTCGTTGTTGCGGCAATCGTGTTTATCGCAGTCCCATTCGTGTTTTTCAGCTTCTCAGGTGTGTGGTCGCCTGATTCCGGCGCCCCACGGCTGTTCCAGATCGTGCTCACTTTTCTTCCGGGCACCATTCTTGCCTTTCTCGCACTGATGGTCGGCTACGTGAACAAAGATGCCGGCCAGCGTGGAATGAACCGGACGCTGTGGACTCTTATTGTCATCTTCATTCCGAATGCAATTGGATTCATCCTCTATTTCCTGCTGAGAAATCCGATACGAGTCGAATGCCCGAAATGCGGTACTGTGGTCGATCCTCGCGTTAATTTCTGCCCGAGTTGCCGTTACAGTTTTCATCCTACCTGTCCGCAGTGCCGGTCAACTGTCCGTCGGGGCGATATGTTTTGCGCAAACTGCGGTACGCAGATCGATTCAGCCGCGTAGCGGCGAAAGAAGCCGCTCTGCGGCTTCTGCCCTATTTGCGGCCTATATTGATACAATCCCACAACCATGACTCGGTCGATTCGTTCTTGGCTCCTGCTCGTTTTCCTTCTATGGCTGGCGACACTCCAAGCGCAGACGAAGCTCACCACGCCAAAGGAACAATTTGGGTTCAACATCGGCGATGACTACGAACTGGTCAACTACACGCAGTACGTCGATTATCTGAAGAAACTTGACGGGGAATCGGAAAGGCTCACTGTCGAGGAGATCGGCAGATCATCCGAAGGCCGCCCGATGTATCTTGCCATCATCACCTCTCCGGAAAATCAAAGGAAACTAGCGCGTTATAAACAGATCTCGGAACGCCTCGCTCATGCCGAAGGTTTAACAGACGACCAGGCACGTGCGCTTGCGGAAGAAGGCAAGGCGGTGGTGTGGATCGATGGCGGCCTTCATGCGACGGAGGTTCTAGGATCGCAACAGCTCATCGAAAATATTTACCAACTCGTCAGCCGGACGGACCCGGAGACGCGCCGGTTTCTAAACGACGTCATCATTTTGAACTGCCTTGTGAATCCTGACGGGATGGAACTGGTATCTGACTGGTACATGAAGGAACGGGATCCATCTCGGCGGACGCTTACCGGCCTTCCGCGTCTCTACAACAAATATGCCGGACATGATGACAACCGCGACTTCTACATGAGCGCCCTCGCAGAGACGGATGCCATCAACAAAATTCTGTTCCGCGATTGGTTTCCGCAGATCGTGTACAACCATCACCAGACTGGCCCGGCCGGAGCGGTCATGTTTTCGCCGCCGTTTCGTGATCCTTTCAATTACTTCCTGGATCCCATGGTCATTACTCTTCTCGATGAAGTGGGAGCGGCCATGCACAGTCGTTTCACGATGGAAGCGAAAGGCGGTGTCACGTCACGGTCAGGCGCGAACTACTCGACGTGGTGGAACGGCGGGCTTCGCACAAGTCCGTATTTTCACAATCAGATTGGATTATTGACCGAGACGATCGGCAGTCCGACGCCGACGGCTATTCCATTCGTGCCGGATAAAGCCCTTCCGAAAACAGATACGCCACTGCCCATCGATCCTCAACAGAAATGGCATTTCCGGCAGTCGATTGAATATTCGATTACCGCCAATCGTGCCGTGCTCGATTACGCGTCTAGAAACAAGGATCGCCTGCTTTTCGACATTTATCGAATGGGTATGAACTCGATCGAACGCGCCAGCCGCGATAGCTGGACGACTACACCGCGCCGGTTGCGAGGGGCGAAGACACTTGAGGAGGTCCGGACGCCCGCTTTGCGCGACCCGCGTGGTTACATCATTCCTGCCGACCAGCCGGATTTCCTGACCGCAACCAAGTTCATCAATGCGCTGATCAAGAATGGCGTCGTCGTACATCGCGCAACTTCGACGTTCAACGTGAGCGACAAAAGTTATCCAGCCGGATCATAT
>DATFXZ010000049.1:0-3818 GCA_035315305.1 Terriglobia bacterium
GATCCGACATTGAAGACTTCGGGAATAACACCGAAGCCGGCGGTGTACTGTCCGGCACCGTTCTTCGTTGGAGGATTCAACGGGTTGGACGTGGTGGTGCCACTCTGCGGGTCCACCATGAGTGCGCGGTTAAAGATGTTCGCGAAATCCGCGCGAATGGAGAGCATCACGGGCCGATCGCCCTTGGAGAGACGGAAGCTGCGCATGATGTTGAAGCTCTCTTGGGGCCGGCGTTGACCGCGGAAGTCGGAATACAGCAAGGACGTTTGGCCGGAAGCGAAAGGTCCCGGGCCGTACGTACCGTTGACTGGGTTCGCCCAGGCGGCGGGATTCAGCACCTGCGTCGTCGTTGGATCAAAGCAGTGGCAGTTCAGATCCTTTAGAAACAGCGGCTCGCCTGTACGCACCATCTCGCTTCCGCCGGGGAGGTTGTTGGTCGTCGTAGCGGGAGGGGGCGTGAGCGGCAACCCGCTGGCATACTTCATGAAGGCGCCGACCTGCCAATCCCTCGTGATCCAAGACAAGATGCCATTCCCGAAATGCTTTTCGGTCTGATAGACAACGCTCATCTGCAGCACGTGCGGCTGGTCCGTGCTTTGAATACTCTTCGATAGCGTCGGATCAAAGACATTCTGTCGAGTGCCGATCAAGGCCTTCGAGAAGGTATATGTACCGCTAACCTGCACGCCCTTCGACATCCGCTTCGTACCTTTCAATTGTAACGCGTCGTACCACGTATTGCCGGTGGGCGAGTTTGTAACAGTAATCGTGCTGAATTGCGGGAATGGACGTAAGGCATCGATCAGCTTATTGGAGGTGGAGTAACCAGTATACGGAACGAAGTTTCCGATCCTTGCAATGACTTGAGGATTGTTGAGTGCGAGACCCAGCAGCAGGTTGTCCGCCGCATTGTGAAAAGGATCTAATCCAAATTGCGCGAATCGTTCGGGTGAGACCTGATTGAGCACCCCAAGTGGGCCAGTACCACCGCCATTGCTCAGACCGCCGCCGTTGCTCCACCACACCCCCCGGTTACCAACGTATGACGCGTCGATGACGAAGTCGTGCGTGATTTCTCGCTGGATGCCGAAGCTGTATTGGTTCTGTCGCGGAGGCCGACCCGCATTACGATCAATCAAGCTGAAATTAGTAAAACCAACGATCTGACCCGGTAATGGCGTTTGGCCAGGATCGAAGTTCGGCCATACCGGTTGAGGCACCGCTCCAGGCCCGTTAACGTTCACGAACGAGTTAATTCCGGCGGGCGTATTCGGCAGACTCGCCCCGGAATTCACAGCGATATCCGCCGCGAAACCATATGCGAATCCCCAGCCGCCGCGAAGCACGGTCTTCGGAGTCAGCTGATAAGCAACCCCAAGTCGGGGGCCGAAAGCCCACGGATAAGCATCGGCGAAATCACAATTGCAGGTCGACTGGAAGATCGGAGCTCCAGGGAAGCCGCCGATCGCAGGATTCGGAGTAGTCAGTCCGAGGTTTGCCGACCGGCCATACCGTTCTTTAGGCACCGACGCATAGTCCCAGCGCAGACCGTAATCCAACGTCAGCTTTCGAGATGCCTTCCACGAATCCTGCCAGTAAAACGCCCATTGACTCTTTCCCATGCGCGTGCCGGTAGGTGCCTGTTGAGTAACCGAACTCGCAGCACCCAAAAGAAAACTGGCGAATTGAAAACCCATGAACTGGTTTCCAAGCCCCGCAGCTGGAATAAAGGGCTGCGCCGTGCCATTGGATGCGAAGGTCAGCGACACGCCGGAAGGCGGAGCCGTGATATTTCCTTGGAAATAAACTTCACCGCCCCACTTGTAGTTATGGCTGCCATGAATCCAGGTCATGTTTGCATTGAATGCCGGCCGCTCAGTATTCGTGCGGGTGTGCAACAGCGCATTGCCCATTTGCTGCATGCCGCCGAGCCCGAGCGTTGCCCCAGTGTCGACCAGCCCTCCATTAGCGCGTCCGACCATGGTGTTGAATGTCGGAAAGTTGTACGCCACCTGGCAGCCAGCTAAGTTGATTGTGCTGCAATCGAATGTCTTGCCGTTATGCGTCAGAGGAGAGTCATCAAGGAAGCGGATACGGGAATATCCCCCGCCCAGGTGAAGCAGAAGGTTGTTCGACATCACGCGATCATAATTCAGCCGCCAGGTGACCGAGTCGATGAACGTACCGCGAGCTTGTGTGATCAACTCCGGCAAGCCATCGGCGTTTCCGTTCGGACTGGAATACTGACTCTCGGTTCCCGTCGTTGACCAGTAGAACGAGAATTTGTTTTTGTCATTGATGCTGTGGTCGATCTTTATGGAAGGAATCCCAGTCACACGGTTGCTAATGTTACTGCCTGTGTAGTTGTTGATTAGGTTGTTATTCGTAGGGAGCGGAATCAGATTCATAACCGCTTTTGCAAATGGCGTGATGCGGTCTGCGGGAATGATATTCCCTGAAAAAGGGTTCGCGAATGGCAATCCAGTCCCGGGATCAATGCCTCTAGTTGCCGGATCATAAATTTCATTGGCAAAAATGTCCCGGCCCAGACCGTCAACGCCGATGCGCCCGGCAGGAACGCCGAGGCTCGGATTGAAGTTCGCACCGCCGTTCGGCGAAATAGCTGAGAAATCGCCGCTGCGATAAGCCAATGTAGGAACCGTATCATTGAAGCTCAGCAGCGAGGACTCCTTGAACCGTTCGAGGCTGAAGAAGAAAAACGTCTTCATGCTGCCTTTGGTCAAAGGCTTCACCGGACCGCCAATTGTCCCACCAAAATTGTGACGGCGGTTTTGCGGGCGCACCAGGTGACCGTTTCCATCGCTTGTGAACGGGTAGCCCGCATTCACTGCTTCATTCACCAGATATTCGTATCCGGAACCG
The DNA here is from genome assembly GCA_035315305.1 of Terriglobia bacterium. Taxonomy (GTDB): domain Bacteria; phylum Acidobacteriota; class Terriglobia; order 20CM-2-55-15; family 20CM-2-55-15; genus 20CM-2-55-15. The sequence goes on from DATFXZ010000049.1 coordinate 2,884, forward strand.
TGATATTCACTCGTTCCGGACTTCATTGTGATATTGAAGAGACCGCCGCCAGCCTGCCCGAATTCCGGAGCGTAGTTGCTGGTCTGTACCGCCACTTCCTGAATCGCATCCGCGCTCGGCTGATTTTCCTGCAGTGCAAACGATACAGTGTGGTTCGTGTTATCCAAACCTTCCAACCGATATCCGGCGGTGTTCGTTGGGGCTCCATTAACAACCATCGTGAAGTTTGCGACGTAATTGACGCCTGGAACGGTGACGGCGGTATTGTAGGGATTTCGCACGCCGGAACTGCCTGCGTTGGCGTTTCCGATGCCGAGAAGCGGCAGATCCACAAGCTGCGAGATTGTAATATTGTGCGCAATATCGCCCGTCTCGGACTTGAGCAGCGTGCCTTCCTCGGTAATGGTGATTGATTCCGTAGCCGCTCCGACTTCGAGCGAAATATCCAATCTGAGAGTCTGTGCGGCAGCGAGGCTTACGCCGCTGCGATCATATTTCTTGAAGCCCGGTAACGAAGCAGAGATCGAATAAGCGCCCGGTGGCAGGTTCGGAGCGCTGTAGATCCCCGTTTCCGTAGAAACGGTCGAAAACGCGACGCCTGTTGCGGTGTTCGTCACTTCCACTGTGACGCCAGGTAGCACCGCTCCGCTTGCGTCGTTGACCGTTCCAGTGATTCTTCCATTGGCTGCCTGAGGAAAGGCAGCAACTGGAATCAACAGGAATAAGATTAGGAATGTACCAACCAAGATACGCATGCTTCCTCCACGTTCAATTCCGAAGTTCACCGCTTGCCCAAGGATTCGATTTGGAGTTCTGCTCCTAGGTTGAAGCCAGAAGCAGGTAGAGACAGGCATCGCGGCACAACTCGGATGCACATAGAATTGTTTTTACTTCCCACCCTCACTCAAAAAAACACTTTGACATCTCAAAGTCAG
>DATFXZ010000050.1:0-13003 GCA_035315305.1 Terriglobia bacterium
AGCAATTCCTGCATCTCCAGTCGAGTAGGCTCATCAAGCGCCGAAAAGGGTTCGTCCATCAGTAGAATGCGTGGCTCTGTCGCGAGCGTTCTCGCTATCGCGACGCGCTGCTGTTGCCCACCCGAAAGTTGATGCGGATATTTGCCTTCGTGTCCTTTCAGTCCTACTTGGCCAATAAGCTCCTTCGCGCGGCTGAGACGTTCCCCATGATTCAGATTGATCTCGCGTTTGTTGATTTCCAGTCCGAACAGAATGTTTTGCATGACGGTCAAATGCGGAAATGAGCTGTACTGCTGAAAGATCATTCCGCGATCTCGTCCCGGCCCGGACACACGTCGCCCACCTACCAAAACTTCGCCTTCGGTGGGTCCCAGGAATCCAGCGATCAAGTTCAGGATCGTGCTCTTGCCACACCCCGAGGGACCTATCATCGAAATGAATTCGCCGCGATTGGGGACGTTTTCAATGGCGAAAGAAACATCGTGCAGAGCGGTGAAGGAACCAAACCGAACTGATACGCCTCGAAACTCTACGACTGGAGGCTCCGCCGATGGCATTACGCTCACGAGCGGTCCCGCCGGTAAGGAAACAATACGTACCCCAGCTTCTGCCATCCGAGGTCTGCGGCCCATGCAATCAGTGTTATCACCAGAATCACGAGATATATGTGCTCGCGCGGGCCACGCCGGAATGAGTTCTGGACGAGAAACCCCAGGCCGTCGACCATTACCACGACTTCGGCGAGAACGATATAGGTCCAGCCGACACCGAAAGCGAGCCTCATCGCGTGCCATAGCTCGGGAAGAGCGACGGGAATGAGCACGCGCCGGATCACATCCCATCGTGTCGCGCCCAAGGTATAAGAAGTCCGCAAATACACGTCCGGAACGGACTGAATTGCATTTACGACGAGAGGCAGAAGGTAGATTCCGAATGCCATGGCTAAGAACATGAGCTTTTGGAGTTCGTCGATTCCAAACCATGACATCGTCAGCGGGACAAGCGTTGCGATCGGTATGTATCCGCTCGCGGTCGAGACGGGTGTGAAAATGGCGCCGACGCTTCCAAATGAGCCCATCAGGATGCCAAGCGGAAGCACGATGATCAAGGACAGAATAAAACTGACACTTACCCGGCGGACGCTCGCCCAGACGTGATGCGGCAGGTCGCGACCTGTAACCAGTTCCGGAATGCTTTGCGCCACTTCGACCGGACTAGGCAGTATGGTCGGCGCGATCCTGCGCTCCTCCGGCGGTCCTAGCGTGAATAACCACCACAAGAGAAACATCGCCGCAATCGGAATCGCCCCGAGAGCGACGGCAGTGCCGCGCGACACCTGGCCACGAATCTTCAGGAACGAATGGACCCACATGCGTCAGACGTTACGTAAAGCCTTCGGGAGTGTCAATTCCCCTCCTCACGAGGCCTCACGGGGAGGGGGGCGCTCGCACCGAAACGTGGCTTGTGAGCGACCACCCCGGCCGCTGTCGCGGCCACCCCTCCTCACGAGGAGGGGATTATCCGTCCAACTCTTTTGGGGTTGCACCCGGATGACCCCAGCTTAGAGTTCTGAGGGCAACTTTCTCGATTAGTGCTATGAAAAGGATAGGCAGGCCACCGAAACCTCCCGACGAGCGTAGGAGCGAGACGTTCTTGATCCGGCTTACCAAGGATGAAGCCCGAACATTGAAACAGGCATCACGTCAACTGGGAATCTCCGCGGGTGAGATCCTCAGACAAGGTGGTCTGAGCTTTATTCGCCAAATGGAGAAACAACAGGCGAAGAAGATGCTCCGACGAGCACGGGGCGCAGCGTAGTGGCTTAGTCGGCAATCTCTTTTCTCAAAATCGAGAAACGAGCGGCTGTAGGGGGCGGTCTATGACCGTCCGGAATCCGGCAAGTTGCGAGATTGTGGGCGGTCGCAGACCGCCCCTACAGCAAACCTTCGTCACTCCGTAATCGGCTTTTCAGAAACTCACGAAGAGGAGTCCGCTCAAAAAGCCAGCAGGCCATCAAGTGTCGCTTCGAGAAGATGCGCTTCGTCGGCGGCGCACTTCAAACCAATGTAACCATCTGGGCGAATCAGGATCAGGCGGCCGTCGCCTCGTCCGTAACGCTTCGCGAAGGCCTCGGATATGGGCAGTGTTTCGACAGCGAGCACCCGTGAGAACCGTCGTTGGAGCCGTTCGATGACGGGCGAACAGTCGCGGTCACCAGGGATCGCCAACAGCGTAAAATACTCGTGCCGCAACCGGTCGAAGAGTGTGCCGCCCTGCTCGAAATCGACGTCCGGAGCGCGATCGCCGACGGCAGGACCATTCAATTCCGTCAAAGCGGCTGGTTTTTGGACGTAGTCCTTGTATGTGTAGGCTACGCCCGAACAGTAGTTCACGACCTTCTCGGTGTATTCAGGGTCGAACATCGTCCGTTTTCGCTGTGCAATGTCCTTGCCGTGCGTCATAAAGATGTCGTGCAGGGAGGAGGCCGCCCAGATCACCTGTTCTGCGACGGGGCGCCGTTCAGCTTCGTAGGTGTCGAGCAACTCACGTCTGGCGTGGCCTTTCAGGACGAGGGCGAGCTTCCATCCCAAATTGAAAGCGTCCTGCATACAGCAGTTCATGCCTTGCCCGCCCGTTGTCGAATGCACGTGCGCGGCGTCGCCTGCCAGAAATACGTTTCCCTGACGGAACGTATCGGCTAAACGGACCCAGGTTTCCCATCTCGAATGCCACACCACATCGCCCATCGTGACGCCGTCGAAGTGGCGCTCGAGTAGACGCATGAACGCTTCTTGCGGCGTGATCGTTGGGTCCGCAGCTTCACCACGGTCGCTTAACAACAACCGAAAGTGGCCGCCGGGAAGCGGCGCCACCATCAAGAAGTGATCAGTGCCGACACAATAGTGAAAGTAGTCTGTCCAATCGGGAAAGCCGCTCAAATGAATATCGAGATTTTGAAAGAAGCTGCCGGCGTAATCCTTGCCCTTGACCGACATTCCGAGGCCACGGCGTACGCGGGAGTTGATGCCGTCGCCGGCGATGAGATACTGGCAGCTGATAAGTTCCTCCTCGTCGCCTCGATCGGCATGTGTGATCCGCGCTGTGACGCCGTCCGCGTCCTGCGTAAGGTCTTGAAATGTCGCGTTGTATTCGATGGTCTTGTCAAAACGCGAGCGCGTGTAATCGCGCACGAACCTTTCTGTCTCGCTCTGGTTGTGCGCCAAAATGCAGTTGTATCGAGAATCGACGGTGGTGTAATCCAGACCCGGACGGACTTCCGTTCGCTCGCCGTCATGGACGAAGTGCATCACGTATCCCTTGCACCAAAGATCCCGCTCCAGGACGCGCCGGCTCAACTCCTTGTCCACAAGATCAAGCAGTTCAACCGTGCGTGCATGCATCGCGATCGCCCGCGACTCCCGGCCGGGCCCCGGCATGCGTTCGATGCATCGATACTCGACACCTCGGCGCGCCAATTCCATCGACAACACGCACCCGACCGCGCCGCCACCGACGATCAATACGGGGACTTCACTGGTCCTGGGCACCCTCTTCTCCTCACCAGGAAACACAAAGACACAGAGACACAAAGACACAGAGAAAGGCCGCTTTAAAAATTCGTTGATGCGGCCTTTCTTTGTGTCTCTGTGTCTTTGTGTTCCCTATGCATCACTCTAAAACAGTAACTTCACGGACAGTTGCAACTGCCGCGGATTGAACATCGTTCTGGGCGTACCGAAAAGCGGATTCGGTGTTGGCGGTCCGGCCAGAGGACAACCGGCTACCTGACCCGCTTGAATGGCTCGGCTTGCTCCGTCCTTGTACTGTCGAGGCAGTTGCCCGCCACAAACATTGTATGTTCCGTACACGCCGACGACTTCGTCCACATTCGCACGATCGAGCAAGTTGAAGGCATCAGCGGCCACTTCGAGCCGCGTTCCCTCTCGCCGAAGATTAATGGAGCGCGAGAGGCGAATGTCCCACGTCTTGAAGCTATCCCCCTTGTATGTATTGCGAGAGAGATTCCCAACGCGATCGGCGGCGGGGATGGTGTCATTGTTCGAATCAAAGCCTACAAACAATGTAAACGGCCGAGGACTTTGAAGAATGACGATATTGCTCAGAGTGAAGTTGCGCAAGAAAGTATCCGATGGACCGAGCAACGAGAAGTTCGTAACCAACCGATGGCGCGCATCCTGGTTCGACGTGGCGCGTTCCAGCCCTCTGCGAAAAGGGTCTTCCGGAACACTGATAAAGGTCGCAAAGGTTCCGTCATCAAGAGTGTGAGAAAGGGTGTAACTGGCATTCAGGTTTCCATATTTGCTTGCAGTCTTGGTCACTTGCAGCGTGCCGCCGTGATAGACCGAATTCCCGGTGAGATCGTTGCAACAGATCAAGCCCGCGGGATAGCGTGGAATACCGCTGTAAAGGTTCTTGCCGGCAGGATAGTCCGGCGGCTTCTGTACACCGAAAAATGCCGGCGTTGGGCAGGGATACGGTCCGCTCGAGATTCCTTCGACCGGGCAAAGGTTACCCAATGTGGAGCGCAGCAGGTGATGCGCGGCAACGAAGAGGTAGCCTGCGCCAACCGTCAATCCGCGTGCGATCTCCCGATTAATCTCGAGGTTGGCCTGTTCCGAATAGGGAATCGGACTGTGCCGATCCGTGTAACTGTATCCGACGGAAGTCGGAGCAGAAACACTAGTCGAGCGCACCTGGCCGGTGCTGAGAAAGTCTCTGACAATCTCTGCCGGCGATGGCGCACCAGGTACGCCAAAGGCGAAGGTGTTCAGCTCATATACTGCGCTCTCTGCGCCTCTGCGATTCGGCGGCAGATCTGCGTTCGGAAGAATAGCCGGACGTTGTGGATACGTGATGAACAGGAAGGAGAGGGCATATCGGTCGTTGAAGAGGCCGAAACCGGCCCGAATGACGGTCTTCTTGTCCGGTGAATAGGCGAGTCCAATGCGGGGCTGAAAGCCCTTGTGACTGACGTCCATCTGGTCCGAGAGGCCCGACTCAAAGTCATATCGCAAGCCGTAATTAAAGGTCAGCTTTTCTGAGAACTTCCATTGATCCTGAACGAAGAACCCGTAATAGCCGTGGTTCAGGTTCACCGTGAAGTTTTTCTCTTGCTCGGGCAAGTACGCATTAGGCCACCCGGTAGTGTTCAGCCGCTCGACGACGCCGGGAGTGAAGTTGACAGCCGTGCCCAGGGGCGCTGACTGAAATGCTATTGGAACCCCATTCATGATAGGAGGTAACGGGCATGGTCCTGCGGCCGGATTGGATGCAATCCCCGCAGACGGTTTTACGAAATTGGCTAAGGCAACCAGGCAATTGATGCCGGGCACAACGATTCGGATCGGCGTGAACCCCGGCCATAGCACGTCATTGCGGACGTGATTGACGTCTGCGCCAAAACGAACGAAGTGCTTTCCACTAATCCAGGACATGGAGTCCGAGCCCTGGATTCGCGTCTCAAAGATTTTGTCGAGAACGCCGAAGTTATGTCCGAAGAGCAGTTCATTGGGGACGTCCAGATTAGGCTCGCCGCTCACTCCAGGAAAGTTGTAATGGCGGCGCGCATACTGGCCAAGTGCCGTGTTGACAATATTGCTGCCGATCTGCGATGTAACGGTGCCGGCCAGCGACTGATCGCTTAGAAACACATTGTGTCCGCTGCTGGGAGCACCGATGCCGCCGCCGTCCAGTGTAGCGCCCACGAGTTGGTTCAAATCCCGACCGTTTTCGATGTTGTACCGGACTGAAAGCTGGTGGCGAGTACTAAGCTGGTGATCAAGTCTGGCAAATCCGTAATCATTGTCTTTCGTTTTCAGAATATTGAGATTCTCCTGCGCTATTCCCAGTGCTGCCTTTGACCTGTTGATCAAGCCGATATTGTTGAGCAGCACAGGTGGGTAGGTCGGCGATTCGCCGCGTCGCTGTCCTTCATAGTTCAAGAAGAAGAAAGTCTTGTCTTTTGTGATGGGGCCGCCGAGTGTGGCACCGAACTGGTTCTGGCGCAGGACATTCGGTTGGGGCTCGGGTTGCAGAAGCGATCGAGAGTTCAGCGCGTTATTCTGAAAGTAGTCGTATACGGATCCATGAAAGTTGTTGCCGCCCGACTTCGTCACGATATTTACAATCCCGCCCAACGCGCGGCCGTACTCCGCACCAAAACTGTTATTCACCACGCGGAACTCTTGCACGGCTTCCTGCGGCGGAGCAGCGCGCTGGGACCCTGTCGCAGTATTGATGTTGTCCGCGCCGTCCACCGTTACCTGATTGCTGAGATCGCGCATCCCCGCAAATGAAACCCGCGACACCTCGAATTCCGTGATGGTCGACCCGACGCTGGTGCGACCCGTCGTCACACCCGGCGTCAAGAGAGCGAAGTCGGTAAACAGGCGGCCGCTTATCGGTAAATTCTGGATTTGTTTTGTCTCAATCACATTACTGAGCTCTGTGCGGGTTACCTCGATCGCGGGCGTGTCCACGGTTACTTCCACAACATCGCGGCGGCCTTGCACAGCCAGCGTTACGTCAAGCGTCGCTGTTTGTCCCACTCTCAGCTGAACGCCCGACCGGGCATACGGTTCAAAACCCGTGTAACTCACATTCAGTTCATAAGAACCCGGAGGAAGATTGGGGACAATGTAGTAACCCGAAGCGTCCGAGGTCGACATGTATGCGCGATTGGTGTCGAGGTTCCGAAGGCTTACAGTTGCATTCGCTACCACGCTTCCGGTTGAATCTCGTACTGTTCCGTTCAACTGAGCGACGGTAATGACAGCTTGAGCGAATGCAGAGTTCACGGCCAGGAGAACCCCGGCGGTTAATAAAATGATTGTCAGGGCAGAGATCAAGACCCGCTTCATATTCTTTTCCTCCATAGAGTGAGCGGTCGATGGGGCGGCCGCTTCAACGACCGACCGAAAAAACCGGAATGATCGGCCGGACTATCTTATTCACGGCATTGCCGGCGTACAACTTGTATTCAGAAAATCGGATGCTTAGTGGTAGAAGGTAATCCGTGAGCCGCACCTTCTATGGCAAGACCTGGGATCAATGGATTGAAGAATACGGACGAAGTCATCAACATCCCGTCAATCGTGCATGTCATTCACTCGGAATACCATTAATCGTCGCGTCAGGAGTGATAGCGTTGACCGGTTTTTTTGCTCATCCGCTGTGGTATCCAGCTGCAGTGATATTCGTGGCTGGATGGATCCTTCAGTTCGTCGGTCATGCATTCGAACGCAAGATGCCGGAGTTCTTTCGCGACTGGAGATTTCTGTTCGTCGGCTTGCGCTGGTGGATGAACAAGGTTCGCGGTCGCTTATAAAGATGTTTCAGGCGCCGTTTTGAAATACTGTTCCGCCAGATTGGCGGCTATCTGCCGCGCCTCGACTTCCGCAGGATTGTTCGTATATCCATATCGCAGATGCTGGAGCAAGTACCGGAAAGGGAAAAGAAAAGGATGCCTCCGGAACTGCAACACATGCGCCAGTTCGTGGAACACGAGTTCGACAGTGGTTCTATTCGACGGATCAATTGGGCAATGCTCGGCGCGTAAATAGACGCGGTTTGCTAGAGTGAGTCCAGACATGTTGCGGTTTCCCGGAATCCACCAGAAGGGAATGCGTGTACAAGATTGAAATCGAACCTTACGTGGATCACCGAGGATCCGGGCGTAAGTGCGGATCCACTCCGACAGCGCATCCGGTAACTCGATTCGACTACGCATCTCCAGTTCGATGATTACAGAGCCGGTATGAGTATTCTTGAGCATGAATAAGCTTGCACGCTCTCTTTTGTATTTCGGGCTCGGCTCGCTGGCCGCCGGCACCGTCTGTGGAATCGGCTTCACCGTGAACCTCGGCCGCAGGATGCGTTCTTGGGAGAGGGAACGCCTGTACCGATTGGGGCAGAGCAAGTCTCTGACTCTGGAGTCCATTGAGGGCATATTGGTTCGGCATGGCGATAGACGAAGGCCGACGATCGTGTTTGTCCACGGCCGCAGCGCAAATCCGATGGAAGTCTTTCCGATTGCCGAAGCGATGATCCGCGAGGGATTCAATGTGGTTCTGTGGCAACATCGCGGCCGCGCGATCAGCTACGGCCAACGTGTTATTGACGAGATCCTTGGCATCGTTGAAGAAGTCCGAGCAGATCCCTTCGTCGATGAAAGCCAGGTCTTCCTTCTGGGTTTGTCCTTGGGCGGAGCAGCGGCCATTGGGGCTGCGGCGCAGGATCACAACCGGCACATCGCGGCTATTGTTGCCGACAGCTCATATGCCAATCTCAAGCGTGCGGCTTTTCGCTATGTCACTGCGTTTGGATGGATGCCGTCCATCATCGTCTGGCCAACTTCATTTGTTACATTTCGAGTCGCCGAGTTGGTTCATAACATCGCGTTCGAAAGATCGAATCCGAGCGATTGGGCATCCCATGTAAAGTGTCCGGTGTTGCTAATTCACGGCGCCAGGGATCGGAAGATTCCGTCTGATCACGCGTTTGAGATCGAGGCGCGGCTCTCTTCGGAGAAACAGCTGTGGCTCGTCGATAATGTGGGACACGTGGCGGCATTTGCGAAGAGGCCGCATGAATATGTAAAGCGAATTACAGATTTCATCGGGCGGTCACAGACCGCCTCTACAGATAATTACGATGGCCAAGACAGACTTTAAATCCGTGAACGAGTACATCGCTTCGAAGCCCAGCGACGTGCGGCCAGTACTGAAACGGCTGCGTAGCATAATCCGAAAGGCCGTACCCGCGGCCGAGGAAGTGATCTCATATCAGATCCCGGTGTACAAACTGAATGGTGTTCCTGTGCTGTATTTCGCCGGATGGAAGCAGCACTACTCGCTCTATCCGGCCAGCGACGCGCTTGTTGCAGCATTCAAGGACGAGCTCTCCCGCTACGACCTTAGCAAAGGCACAATCCGCTTTCCGCTCTCTGAGCCCGTCCCCGTCGATTTGATCGAACGGATCGCGAAGTTCCGCGTGGAGCAGCTGACGCAGCGTGAGAAGGGGAAAGGCGTGCGCAAGAAGGGTCGCGAAGCGCAACTTGAGCGCGTTCGGCGAATTTGTGCCACGATGCCGAGTGTTTCGGAAAAACTATCACACGGCACACCGACGTTTTTCGTCGAGAAGGACAAGAGCGTTTTCACAATGTTCGTGGACAATCATCACCAGGATGGTCATCTGGCCGTGTGGCTCCCAGCGCCACCGGGTCTTCAGTCCGCGCTCATAGAAGATGCCCCGCAGACGTACTTCAAACCACCTTACGTCGGTTCAAACGGGTGGATCGGCATCGAACTCGATCAGATCCGTGATGAAGCACTCGAGATACACGTGCGGGAAGCCTGGGAACTTGCCGCACGCAAGAAAAAGCCGCGCCAACGATATTAGATCTCGCGTTTTAAAATATGTACTTCAACGCGAACTGCATGATGCGCGGATCGCCGCTGGACAAACCGCTGGTGCCGCTGATGTCGCTCTGAATTTTTCCAAACGTACCTTGGTTCACTGCACTGATTGGAAGCCCGGGGTTCAAGTGGTTCGGAAGGTTGAACGCTTCGGCGCGCAACTGTATCGACTTTCCTTCGATGATCGGAAATGTCCGTGCGATTGAAAGATCCAATTGAACAGTTCCAGGGGCCTGCACGGAGTTTCGGGCTACGTTGCCCATTGTGCCTGGAGAAGGCACGACGAACGCCTTCGGATTGAGCCATCCATCCACGCTCTTGTGGTCTAGATAAGGGCTGACGCCCGGAACCTGGTTGGGGCGCTGATTTCCGCCGCCCTCTCCGTTGAGAAGGTTATCGGTCCCAAGATTGACCGTGAAATACGGCCCGGATTTGACTTTGAGAATCGGGGAGAACTGCCAGTTGCTTGCAAACAGCCGCAGCATCGTGTTGGAAAATCTCGGCACCTGCGCTACGACTGAAAGATTGAATACGTGACGCTGATCCGTGCTCTGCGGGCCGGCGTCGTCGCACGATCCACGATCCGCGCTGCGGTCTCCTGGCGTGACGGAGGACACGCCGTTGTTTCCGGGATTTCCATTCCACAGATCGCTGATGCAGTGAGACCAAGTGTAATTGGCAAGTACCGTCGTACCGCGGCTCAGCCGTTTCTGGAGTTGGACGTACATGCCGTGGTAATTGCCGGTCCCGTCATCGTGGCTCGTTGCAATGATGCCGTAGTACTGACCCAATGCCGGATTCTTCATATAGAGAACCCGCCTCTGGTTCGTATTGGCAGTGGTGGAACACACGGGGTAGGACGTTGGACCGTTGACTGTATTCAGCGTGCATGGACCCGTTCCCAGGAAGACAGCAGGGTTGATTTCTTGCGCATTGATCAAATGAGAAATGCTGTTGCCGACATAATTGACGGTCACCAACCAGTCCTGACCGAACTGCCGCTGAACACTCAACGAAAACTGATTCACTACTGTAGGGTGCCAGTGCGGGTTGTATGTGACATAGGAGGCAGAAGAGGGAAACGTGATGTTCTTTGTCAGAAAGATCGGCAGTGGATTCCCGCCCGGATATGTGGCCCACGGATCTTCCAGTCTCGGATTATTGACCTGGATCACGCTTCCGAATGGCGAATCCTGAGCCATCGCGCTCATCGAATATAAAGCGCCGCGGTCGGTAAACATTCCGGCCGAGGCTCGGATCGACATTTTCCCATCGCCTTTCGGATCCCAGGCAAAACCGAGACGAGGTGTAAAAACTTTATACCGGTTATATGCAATGCTCTTTTTGCCCCAGGTCCACTGAGGATCGCCGGGGAAGATCAGACCTGCCGGTGCGTTCGGATAAACGCTGCTGTGTACGTTTTGATTGAACAGGTCCATGTCGAAATGGTCAAACCATCCGTGCTTGTTCTTGAATGCAAAGAACGGTTCCCACCGCAAGCCGTAATTGATCGTCAGACGCGGCAACGCTTTCCAGGAATCCTGCACGTACGCGCCGAAATATTCCTGCCGGTTGTACAAATACGATTGAACGTTGCCTTGAGCCCACGTGATAGGTTTGCCCATTAAGAAATCGGCAAGTCCAAGTCCGGTGATGCTGCCGTTGAATGTCATCAAGCCGGTCGCATTGATGCCCGATTTGTAGTTCAGGCCTGTATGGATGTAGTTTGCGCCGAAACCAAACTGATGCGAGCCTTTAGCCCAGCTGATATCTTCGCTGACGTTTGGATTGGGGCCGCCGTAGTCCGTATTGATGATGGCGTTGCCGCCGCCGATGTTGTAGCCGTTTCCTCCACTGATCGCAAAGCGAGGTTCGGCGTCGGGATTGTAAGGAGCGTTCACACCCAGTTCGGGCCAGGTGGCGAATCGGTCGGGTATTTTCGGAATCTCCTGGCGGGTTGCGCCGATATGGAAGGAACTGACCAGGTTGGGTCCGAGCAGATAGGTGCTTCCGATCGACAGTGCGTACACACGATCGGCCTGACCGTTTCGGCTCAGTGTGAGAGCATTGGACGGATCGAATGTCGTCGGGATATTCAGATTCGTTACGAAGAACCGCCCGAATATCGAATGGCTTGCACTCGCCTGCCAATCGAGCCTCGCGACTTCCATGTGTTCGCTCTGGTTTGTCTTCAATCCAAAGTTGACCTTGCCGCATGGATCGTTCGTTCGCGGCAGCCGCGCTACGACCTTCATTGCGGCCGGGCTGAACAAGGCCGGCGAAATTTTGTTGTCTACGAATCCTTGAGATGCTGCCAGCGTTTTCGCCGTCGGCTGGCACTGAGTCGAAGCGAGAATGCTGAAATCGCCATCAAGCATGGCAGTCGAGGGGACGTAGGCGATATTTTGCGTCGGCTCGGATCGTTGAATGGTGCCCTGATACCCGCCGAAGAAGAAAAGCTTGTTCTTGATGATTGCGCCGCCGACAACTCCGCCGAATTGATTTCGCTTCAACGTGTCGCGCTTCGGCGCGAAGAAATCTCGCGCATTGAAGATTCCATTGCGCACAAACTCGAATGCATTGCCGTGGAGTTGATTCGTACCTGATTTCGTGACGACGTTCACGTTTGCTGATGCGTGCACGCCATATTGCGCCGGGAGCGCGCTGGATTCTACTTTGAATTCCTGCAACGCATCTGGGAACGGTAACGGAAGATTCAAACTGTTGTAGGCATCATTGTGGGCGACGCCGTCGAAGTTATATGCCGTCCAGTTTGCGATTCCACCTGCCACGGAAATCATGACGGTTGGATAATTGCGCACCGAGTTCAGGAACCCGCTGCCTCCAATGTTCGCCATGCCCGCGAGGAAAATCAGCTCCGTCGCGTTGCGTCCATTCAGCGGCAACTCCACCACTCGCTGGTTATCTACCACCGTTCCGATACCGGTTGAGTGCGTTTCCACGAGATCGGCGTTGGCCTGAACTTCGACTTGATCGGTAACCTCACCGATTTGAAGCACGACATTGATCGTCGGATTTGCATCGACCTGCAGAACAATTCCGCTCTGCATGTAGCTCTTGAAGCCCGGCAGGCCGGCTTCCAGCACATACGGCCCGAGCGGTAAGCTCGCCAGTACGTAACTGCCGGTTTCGTTCGTGACGGCACTTCTTTTCGCTCCCGTGCCGGTTTGCGTCGCAGTGATCTCGACACCAGGCAGAACTGCGCCCGATTGATCCTTTACCGTGCCGTTGATTTGAGCGGTCGTTCCTTGCGCTGGAGCTGCGAGGGACACGGATGCAAAAGCAAACCATCCGGCCAACAGGCCTATACCAGTACGTTGCATTTGACCTCCAATAATGGAGCCAATCAATTGTCTGTCCGGAAATTGATGCGCGTAGTGTACGCGACATTCCCGCAGGTGACAACTCCGCACGCAACAAAAGTGGACGTACGGGATGTAATCTGATGTGAACTAAGAGTCCGCTTTGCGGAATAGTTGCCCCGGCTGCAAGGGCGTCTTCTGCATTCAGACGCCCTCTCCTTGACAATCTACAAGAGCGACACT
>DATFXZ010000051.1:0-3213 GCA_035315305.1 Terriglobia bacterium
CAGAGTTTCCTACGAGCTGGCATGAAGCAGACGCCGTCCCCCGGCATAGAGCAACCAGACGATTTCCATCACGAGAAATATGGACAATGGCTCCCAGGTCAGACCTCCGACAAGATGTCCAATCGTGTGAGCCCCGACTCCCACACCGAACGAATATTCCTGGGCATGAAAAATCGTCTGCCTGCCGCTTGCCCACGTATAGCCGAGAGCCGCGACTTCAATGATCATGTAGGGAAGCACGAGCAGGTACGCGGCTTTGATCCGCTCCTTGTGGGTTAAAGAAACAACAGCGAAGTAAAGGGTGCCGACGATCATGATCACCGTCATGCTCGCAAATTTCACCGCTGCATTCGGCAGACCGGCTGTGGTCAGCACAAATCGAATCACGCCCATCACGGCGATTGCTGCCATGAAGAGCTTCAATGACGTTTTCATTTAATCCGCTCCTCTGAGACGTTGTAGCTTTGCGGGACACAGTAGCGTAAGTCGCCTGATCACGCAATGCCGGTCTGGATGATCGGACTCATGGTGTATTATTCGTCACCAACACATTTGGACATTGCCGAACAGGAGGAAGCCCCGATGCAGAGAATCGCGATCGCGGCGGCGTTATGGTTGGTCCCGGTTTCGTTGTGCGCTCAATGGCTCGATGTTCGGACGCCTGGGATTCCGCGGACGCCGGATGGAAAGCCGAACTTGACCGCTCCTGCGCCCCGGACGCCTGATGGGAAGCCGGATTTCTCCGGAATGTGGCAGCCCTGGGTAACCCCGTACCGTTTTGACGTCATACAAGATGCGAAGGATGAAACGATCTTCCGGCCGGCGGCGGAAGCCATCTTCCTGGAGCGCGTCAAGGACTTCAGGCGAGATGATCCCGTCACGAACTGCTTGCCGGGCGGCCCTTCGGAAATGATCAACACGACGTACCGCATCATCCAGTCCCCCACGCTCGTCGCGCTGCTCTTCGAAAGTGGCACCGGGCGCTATCGGCAGATCTACATGGATGGGCGGAAACTGCCGAAAGATCCGATCCCGACCTGGTTAGGGTACTCGGTCGGTCACTGGGACGGCGACACGCTCTTGGTCGAGTCCGCCGGGTTCAATGACCGGACTTGGCTTGATAGGGTAGGTCACCCGCATTCCGAGAACCTCCGCGTAACCGAGAGATTCCGGCGTGTCGATTTCGGACACATGCAGTTTCAGATCACTTTCGACGATCCGGAGACGTTGACTAAACCCCTGATCCTCTCGCCGGCGGTGAACTACCTGGCGGATACGGACATGCTTGAGAATGTCTGCAACGAAAACAACCGGGATAGGGTTCACATGGTAGGGACTTCGAAGGCAGGCGTGCAACTTAGCCCAGACGTTCTCGCAAAGTACCCGGGAACGTATGAGTTTCGTGAAGGTGCGCGCGCTGTCCCAAATTTCATGGGTGTGACCCAAAACGTCACGCTGATCAATGGACAACTGTACTTGAATGCTCTTCCTCTAATTCCGCAATCGGAGACGAAGTTTGAGTCGACAGGCGCATCAGCCGAGTTCTTTCTGGACGCTAACGGCACGGTAACACGTTTGGTTTTGAGTCAGACCGAAGGCGACGCGATCTACTATCCCAAACGCTGAAATGTTTTCGATCGAATTGCACTTTGCCCTCAGTCCTGAACGCACGAATCATTCGATTATAGATTCGCCGAGTAGTGGCTGATAGACTTTGCGGTTCACATATGAGAACCAGAATACTTGTGGTTGAAGACTATCAACCGCTCCGGCAATTCGTTTGTTCGGCGCTAGAGGAACGCGCTGAATTTCAAGTCGTTGGGCAAGCGTCAGATGGTTTGGAAGCCATCCAGAAGGCCGCCGAGTTCCAACCGGACTTGATCCTCCTTGATATCGGCCTTCCGAGACTTAATGGGATCGCAGCCGCCCCACGAATTCGAAAGCTTTCTAAGAAATCGAAAATCCTCTTCTGGAGCCAAGACAATGACGCGGAGATTGTAAAAGCAGCGTTAAAAGCGGGTGGAAGCGGCTACGTTATCAAGTCGGACCCGATAGATGAACTGGTTGAGGGCATCAAAACCGTTATTCAGGGCCGGCAATTTGTTAGTCGCAATTTGGAGCGATGGGCCGCTGCGAATGCGGCCACGCCATGGAAACTTCTGGGGAAGGTCCTTACTGCTTGCAGCTGTGATTGGAACTGCCCCTGTAATTTCGATGAGCTTCCGACGATGGGAAAATGTGAGGGTGGCTGGACCTGGCACGTTGAAGAGGGTGCATACGGCGACGTCCGATTAAGCGGGTTGAACTTCTCCGTTTACGCAAATTGGCCCGGTCCGATTCACCACGGCAATGGTGAAGCAGTGATTTTTATTGATGAGCACGCAGACAATTCACAACGGTCCGCGATCGGAGAACTGGTTGGAGGCACGGCCGGCGGCCCGTGGGAGTTGCTCGCGTGGACATGGCCAAAAGTACATGGGCCTTATCCTGTACCCTATGACATCGTATTGGATGGCGTGAAAACGAAGATCAGGTGCGAAGGTTCGCTCGAAATCGAGGGCGGTCCCATACCGAAACCAGTCACAGGGACCGAATCCCGCACTGGCGTCGTTCTACCCAAAGGGATCGTCTTTAAAGCCGCCGATTTTGGCGCGTCAGTGCGCTTCCGCTTAATGCGAGACGTGCAATACGATCACTCCGGCAGGCACATTTCCATTAGCCCGTTCGATTATTCCGGGCCGTCGCGATAGAAGTTGCGTCTTTTAAGTGTTTCAAGAAGTCAATGTTTAACGGCGCGCCTATTTGCTCATGCCTTTGAATGCATATTTGTAGTAGCGCTGTCCATTGTTGACTTCGCCGAGAAACAGATTTCCTTTCGAGTCGGCAGCGACGCTATGGATGTGAAAAAACTCTCGTGCGTTGTGACCGGCATGTCCGCCAATGGTCGAGACAATCTCCAAAGTTTGCCGATTCAGGACTCGAATCGCTTTATTTGAACCGTCCACGACGTACAGGAACTTCTGGTCCTTATCAGGCGAGACGGCGAATGCATGCACCGTCCCTTCATTCTGAAGTGTGTTTCTCGAGATGAAGACTTCTTTAATGAACGTTCCGTCGAGTCTGAATACTTGAAGCCGGTTGTTCGAGCGGTCAGCAACGTAGACCAGATCATCATTTGTCACGAGCACGGCATGAACGGGGTTATTGAAACCT
>DATFXZ010000052.1:0-3928 GCA_035315305.1 Terriglobia bacterium
GCCGAGTGAGTTCAGAAGAGGCCGTGCGCCTTTTTGAAGAGGCTGCTCTACTCGATCTCGCGTACTGCGCAGACCGAATCCGCCAGCGCATTCACCCGAATAATGTCATCAGCTACATCATCGATCGCAATATCAACTACACGAATGTGTGCAAAGAGTTCTGCACGTTCTGCGCATTCTATCGAGTCAAGGGCGATCCAGAGGCGTATGTTCTGCCGGATCATGTGATCTATAAGAAAATCGAGGAAACGCTGACGCTGGGCGGGACGGGAATTCTCATGCAAGGCGGTGTTCATCCGGACTTGAAGATCGACTATTATGAGCGCCTCCTCTCCGGAATCAAGCAGCGATTTCAGATCCACTGCCATTGCTTCTCTCCGCCCGAAATTTTGAACATTGCTCGCGTTTCGCGGATCAGCGTTTCTGATGTTTTCGTACGCTTGAAGGCTGCCGGCCTGGATTCGATGCCGGGTGGTGGCGGTGAGATTCTTGACGATGAAATCCGCAACGCTATCAGCCCCTTGAAATGTAAGACCGATGAATGGCTTATGGTGCACCGTGAAGCCCATCGCTTAGGTATGCGCACGACGGCGACGATGATGATCGGCGTTGGAGAAACAATCGATCATCGCATTCGCCACCTCGACCGCCTGCGCGCCTTGCAAGATGAAACGGTGGGTTTCACTGCGTTTATCCCATGGACATTTCAGCCGGAGAATACGGAACTTGCGCAGAGGAACTTGCCTGAAGTGACGGCTGACGAGTATCTCCGGCTACTCGCGTTGAGTCGTATTTACCTGGACAATTTTCAAAACGTGCAAGTGTCCTGGCTGACGGTTGGCTTGAAAGTCGGGCAGGTCGGGCTCCGATTCGGCGTCAACGACATGGGCAGCATCATGATCGAAGAAAACGTCATCAGCGCCGCCGGCGCGCGGAATCGCGCAAATGACGCCGAACTCCGGCGCGTGATCGCAGACGCCGGCTTCATCCCGCGGCAGCGTACGACTCTCTATGAACGTTACGTCAACTAGCTTATCGCGTGGATTTCTGAAGCAGTGTCCCCAACGCGAACAAAACGAATATTGCCGCGTTGTAGGAAGTGTGAATGATGAAAGATGGGATGACGGAATTTGACCGCTGACGTACAACGGCAAGAATGAGACCCACAAGGAATATCAGCAGTACTGCATACCAGTTTTCCCCTAGCTGGGGTGCATGAGTACCAGCGAAAAGCACTGCGCTACCCGGAACAGCGAGCTTCGAGCCGCCGATTTCCCAAAGAACCTTGAAAAGAAATCCCCGGAAAATCACTTCTTCGAACAATGGGGCGACAGCAACGCCAAAAACCGCAAACATCAAAATTGCACTGCGTGTTGTTAACTGTTTTTCCAGAGGACTCGGTCCGTTTGAAGGCAACAACGGCGCGATGAATAGCACCGATAGCGCAGAGGCTAGACCCAGAATAATCATTGATCGCATGGAGAACGTGTTGGTCCGAAAGAAGTGGATGTACTCCGTAAATGGAATGCCTCGTGTGAGCCGAATCCAACCGGCGGTGAAACCCACTACGGCGACATTGAAGAGGGCCTGAAGCGGTATCGCATAGATCACTGGTATTTTGTCGAGCGGTGTGAGCGTAATAAGCATGGCCAGCATGGCCATAGCAAACAGACCGAAAACAAACAGGTCGACCACTGCCCAGAGATTGCGCCGTTCTGCAACTTTGTGCGGTTCAGAATTGAATGAGTGCGACATTAGCCGGTTTCGATCGAACCCTTGAGCGCGGCTGCAATTAGCGGAATCATGATTTCGTGATGACCGGTCAGCGCTATGGACTGACCTGAATGTTGGGTTGGCCGCTTCAAGACGTTCTGTGTCGGCCGGTAGTGCTGAATGAAATCGAGGTTTGCCGTAGTGAACTCCTCTAATTGGTGGCCGAGATTGCGTACGATGGACACAGCCTTCAGGAACACCTCCGGCAAAACCACAGCGGAGCCCACATTCAGATAAACACCTCCTCCGTTGAGCTCTTTAGCCATAGTACAGAAGAGGCGGAAATCTCGATAGCTCGCCTCCCCAAGGGACTCGCCTGAGGTCTGGGGATGTGCATGGATGATGTCGGTCCCAATTGCCACATGCACGGTCACCGGCACCTTCAGAGCGTACGCTTGCGCCAAAATGCTCATTGGCCGATTCTGAAATTCGATTCCTTTCTTTTCTCCCTCAGAGATAAATTGCCCCAACGCCTCTCCCAATCCGATGCCGTTCTTTACAGCTTGCTCCACGGCGGCATTCATGTATTCGCCGGTTTCGCGAGCCATGCCAAAACGCCCTTCCCCTATTTGTTCCTCCACTTCTTCCGACGTTGTACCTCGCAGTGCCACTTCAAAATCATGGATTGCCGCGGAGCCATTCATTGCAATGCCTGTCACAAACCGCGATTGCATCAAGTCGTTGATGATGGGGCTGAGACCGACTTTGATAACATGACCGCCGAGTCCCCAGATCATCGGCTTACCCGATGCCCGTGCATAAAGAAAGGCTCGAAACAAATTCCGCAAGCTTTCTCCCGCGAGAATATGCGGAAGTTTCGATATGAATCCGAGAACGTTCTCGGAACCATCCATGGCTTTGCCAAACATTCCTACATGGACTTTGCTCTTCCGCGAATCGAGGGGGTATGTGGAAATACCGGTGAAGTCGAGAGGTTTGATGGGGTATTCGGAATCCACAATTACTCTGCGGGATACGCTTCTGGAAAAAGTTGGCGATCGATCAGCTCACAGATAACGTGGCCCAAGAGAATGTGTGTTTCCTGAATGCGTGGTGTTTGCCTGCTGGGTACGCGAAACAGCACTTCTGAGCGCTCGTTCATTTTGCCGCCGGTCTCACCTGTAAAACCGATTGTGAAAAGATTTTTCGATCTGGCAATGTCGAGTCCGTTGAGAACGCTTGGCGAATTGCCGCTCGTTGAAATACCGATGGCTGTGTCGCCCGCTTGGCCTAAAGCTTCGATCTGGCGCGCAAAAACGTTCTCGTAGCCGTAATCGTTTCCCACCGCGGTTAAGATTGAACTATCCGTCGAAAGAGCGATTGCGGCTAATGGCGATCGGACCGGACCAAATCTGCCGACCATTTCAGCCGCCAGATGTTGTGCGTCCGCGGCGCTTCCACCGTTGCCGAAAAACAAAATCTTGCGGCCGTTCCGTAGGCCGTGTGCGATCACCTCCGCAGTATGAGCAATGCGCTCTTTGTTTTCTTCGAAAAACTGCGCCTTCACGCGAAGACTTTCTGCCACGAATTTGTCGATCAATTGTGAAGCAGGCTTCATGTGCGTAGGTGCAGCTTCAGTCGCCGCTGGTTTGTTCAGGTCCGACCAGTCTCAATTCTTCAGATCTCGGTTTCGCGAGAACCTCTGCCAACGCCTGGCCGGTATATGACTTCTTAGCCTTCGCGACCTGTTCGGGTGTACCGCTTGCCATCACACGGCCACCCTGAGCGCCTCCATCCGGACCCAGATCTATTATCCAATCAGCGGTCTTAATGACGTCGAGATGATGCTCGATAATGATTACCGTGTTGCCCAGGTCTGTCAATCGACATAGAACGTCGAGCAGTTTCTTGACGTCGTCGAAATGCAAGCCGGTCGTGGGCTCGTCCAGGATGTAGAGCGTTTTGCCGGTAGCTCGCCGGCTAAGCTCCTTCGCAAGTTTGATGCGTTGTGCCTCACCGCCGGATAGAGTCGTCGCGGACTGCCCTAATCGGATATACCCCAAGCCCACGTCAACGAGCGTTTGCAGCTTGGAGTGAATCTGGGGAATGCTTCCGAGGACATTGAGCGCATCAGCAACCGTGGAGTTCAGAAGGTCGGCGATGGACATGCCTTTGTACTGAATGGAAAGCGTTTCACTGTTGTAACGTTCTCCTC
>DATFXZ010000053.1:0-2795 GCA_035315305.1 Terriglobia bacterium
GATGTAGTCCGTATTCAGACGCCTCAAGCTGCCTTCCACCGAAGCCAGAATATGCTGACGTGATAAACCTTGGTCGATGAGCGCCTCGCTGCTGCGAAAACCGACCTTCGTCGAAATCACAACGTCCTTCCGACGGTTTCCCAGCGCCTTGGCGAGAAACTGTTCGGATTGGCCGCCCGTGTACACATCGGCCGTGTTGAAGTGATTGATGCCCGCATCGAGAGCCTTGGCAACAAGCTCATTCGCGAGCTGTTGATTTACTTTGGATATGGCGGCGAAGACGGTTCCTTCGGCCGACCCGAACGTCATTGCTCCAAAAGCGAGTCGCGAAACGATTAGTCCTGTGTTTCCGAGACGGTTATATTGCACTGCGTTCTCCTAAAATTCGAAGGTAATCCTGTATAGAATACCTCGGGGGGCAGCTGTACAAGTTGCCGTAGAATACGTCAAAGCAATAATTCAGATTTTTTCGGAAAAGGACGGATAGATGTCTTCAGAAGCGGGCGGAATGAATGGAATGCCCATAGGCAAAGAAACTCTCGATCGCGTTAGTATCGTCAGCGAACCAGAACACCTGACCGCTTTTCGATCCTTCATTCCGGCAAGCGTCCGACTCCGAGAGCTGACGCCGTTGCCTCTTATTGTCGGAACGCTGCTCGGCATTGTGTTTGGCGCTTCGTCGCTGTACTTGGTTTTGAAAGTCGGACTCACCGTCAGTGCTTCGATTCCTGTAGCTGTTATTTCGATAACTCTTTTCCGGGTCCTTTCGAAACTCGGAATGCGCGATGCCACCATCCTCGAGCACAACATCGTTCAAACGGCAGGGTCAGCGGGAGAATCCATTGCCTTTGGCATCGGTGTGACGATGCCGGCAATTTTGATTTTGGGGTTTGATCTGGAGTTGACGCGTGTCGTTCTGGTGTCGGTCTTAGGCGGTTTACTGGGAATTCTGATGATGATCCCTCTGCGCCGTGCATTGATTGTCGCGCAGCATGGTCAGTTGAAGTACCCGGAAGGGACGGCCTGCGCGGAAGTTTTGAAAGCCGGCGCCTCGGACGAATCGCGCGCGGCTGCTGCCCAAAATACACGCGAGGCCGGTGCCGTGGATCAAGCGGCAGCCGGCGGCAAAACGATTATTTCCGGCTTTGGCATTGGATTCCTTTACTACGGCATTCAGTCGATTTGGAAAACCTGGAAGGAATATCCCACAAAGATCTTCGGACGGCCGTTCGAAGCCGGTTCCGTATCGATCGAAAATAATCCTGCGCTGTTAGGTGTGGGTTACATCATTGGCCCGCGGATCGCTTCAATCATGGTCGGCGGCGGCGTGCTGTCATATTTGGTTCTCATTCCCGCCATCAAATATTTCGGCAGCGGCTGGGCGACGCCGCTTTCGCCCGAAACTGCCAAGCTAATTAAGGACATGACCGTTCCTGAGATTCAAAAGGCTTATGTTCTCTACATCGGAGCGGGAGCCGTGGCAGCCGGCGGCATTATCAGCCTGCTTCGTTCGCTGCCCGTAATTTGGCACGGCCTGAAGGGCGGGATTGCCGACTTACGGTCCACAAAGGCAGCAGCAGCCGGAGCACCTCGCACGGATCAGGACCTTTCGATGAAATTTGTTCTCGGAGGCATCATCGCGCTGCTACTGGCGATCATGATTGCGCCGCAGCTCAATCTTCGCGGGAATTTATTAGGCGCCCTCCTGATTGTGGCTTTCGGATTTTTGTTCGTAACCGTGTCGTCACGATTGACCGGTGAAATCGGGTCGTCATCGAATCCGATCTCCGGGATGACCGTCGCAACGCTTCTTCTCACGTGTCTCGTTTTCCTGATCATCGGCTGGACTGCTCCTCCGTATTTCGTAACCGCCTTGTCGATTGGCGGAATCGTGTGTATCGCAGCTTCGAACGGAGGGACGACTTCACAGGATCTCAAAACGGGATTTCTCGTCGGGTCAACGCCCAAATTCCAACAGATCGCGATTCTCGTGGGAGCGCTTGCATCAGCGTTGGTGCTTGGACCAATTCTTCTGACCATGAACCAATCCGGAACGCTCTATGTGCCGGTCGCCGGAAACAAAGATTTCAATTTTCCAGCCGGCTTCCATTTCACCCCTGACCAGTTCTTAAAAGATGGCGATCAACCCAAGCGGGACCAGGTGCACGGTGCGCAGAGTGGCGCCGATACAAACTCGTACTACGTTGTCCACAAGACCACGACGGAAGACGGTCCCACTGGACGCTATTTGGTAAATGAACAAGGCGTGCCCGTCTATCTTGCCGACCCCGGGATCAATGGTGTTTACGACAAGCTTCCGAACAGCAATCAAACTGTCGCAAAGTTCACGGCGCCGAAAGCGACGCTGATGTCGTACATCATCAAAGGCATTCTCAGCGGACAACTGCCGTGGGGACTGGTGCTGCTCGGCGTGATGACTTCGATCGTGCTCGAACTCAGCGGTATCCCGTCCCTTGCGTTTGCAGTGGGCATGTATCTGCCGCTGTCTTCGTCGACACCGATCTTTCTCGGCGGAATGGTGCGGTGGGGGGTTGATCGATATCTCCGGGGCAAGCCGGAAAATCAAAACCTGACCGAAGACGAGATGTCGGCCAAAACAGATCAGAGTCCAGGCGTATTGTTGTCGTCCGGTTACATCGCGGGCGCCACGCTGGCTGGTGTCATTTACAGCTTCCTCAATCTCAGCGGCGGGATCACGGCCAGACTGCAAGGCTTCGAAGAATGGGCATCGAAGAACAATCCATTCTTCGAAGGACCTTACTCGGACTTGCTTG
>DATFXZ010000054.1:0-5379 GCA_035315305.1 Terriglobia bacterium
CAGACGCGAACGTTCAGGGAAACCCGTGGGATAGCAACCGGACGAAAATGGACCCCACGGGTTTCGTTGCAAACCTCCTGGCTAAAATGCCTCTGCCGAACAACTATGAAGCTATCCAAAACCCCGGGATGCCCACACAGATTCTGAGCGACGGTTTGAACACGGCCGGCTTTCGCTGGACGCGCAATGAGAACAGCGGCACCGAATCGATCTTTGGAACAAATACGGCAGGCATCGCAACACTAGCGGGTCTGGGCAGGAAACAGATCAACACGAAGATCGACCACAACTTCAACTCGAGAAACAAGCTGGGCGTCAGCTACACCTATGAACGTTCCGCAGGCAACGCCAACTACGAAACGTGGCCCGGCGGTTTCCGCGGCAGTGTATTCCGCCATCCGCAGACGCTGGCGGTGAACTTCACGTCCACACTGTCCTCGAATCTTGTGAATGAAGTCCGGGTTGGAAATCGTCGTATCGGAGGAAACACATTCAACGGATTGAGCAACCCTCAAGGCGGGTCGGAAGCTCAAACGTTTTTTCCGAATTATGGTGGTTATCCGGTCGTGTTCGCTCTGGGGACCGGAACGGTGAATTTTCAGAGCAATCAGCCATTGGGCGGTGGTTCCACCTCAGCGTACAACGACATCACGAATCTGCTGAGCTATGGCGACTCACTCAGTTGGACCAAAGGCAATCACACGTTCAAATTCGGCGGTGAATTCCGCAATGGTCATTCGCTTGGCTACGACGCGGGCATCACGGTAACGAGCATTCCGCGCGCCACCGGCGGTGATACTTCACTCGCCGCTATATCGACGGCAGCCATCAGCCCGGCCAATATGCCGGGGCTCGGCGGTTCGACCGCAACCGGAAACAACCAGCGCATGCGGAATCTATTGAGTTTCCTTTCGGGTTCTCTCGCGAGCGTCACTCAGTTCTACTACATGCAGTCGCCTACGAAACTTGATGCATTTGAGACCTACAAAACGTTTCCGCAGAGAGTCCGAGATACGCACCAGAACGAGGCGAGCGCCTTCTTCAAGGACGATTGGAAAATTTCGAAGAGTCTGACGCTCAATCTTGGTCTCAGGTGGGATTACTACGGTATTCCCTACGACGGGTATGGTTTGATGCCGCTAACGGTAGGCGGGCCATCACGCATCTTTGGCATCTCCGGAGATTCGAACGGTTGGTTTGTACCGGGCGTCCGGGGCGATCTCACTAGCGTCGAGTTTGTCGGAAAGAATTCGCCGAAGCCTGGTACTTCCTGGTATCCGAACGATTGGAACAATTTTGGTCCCGCTATCGGATTCGCCTGGCAGCTTCCGTGGTTCGGTGCCGGAAAGACGACGATCCGCGGTGGCTATCAGATGACTTACAATGCCGGGCAGGTTTCCAATGCGATCACACAAGAAAATAACGTACCGAGCAGTACGCTCAATGCGACGTACGCTGGAGACAGCGTCAATTCGTACCTCGATCTCACAAAGGTGGCATCGCTGGTGCCGGTTACCCCAATCATCAAACCCATGCAGCCCACTCCGATCACAGATCGTACCCAGCAGATTTACAATCCTCAACCAGGTCTGGTCAATCCATACGCGCAGGACGTGACGTTGGCGATCACTCGAAGCATCACTTCGAACGTGACGGTAGATCTGCGCTACATCGGCACTCTCGGACGTAAACAATGGAACGCGGCATTCCAGCTGAATTCACCCAATTTTCTCACCAATGGATTGAAGGAAGCTTTCGATGCTGCGCGCGCCGGCGATGACAGTAATCCGAATCTCCAGTTGCTCGAACGCATGTTTAAAGGAATCAACATTGCAGGGACAGCAGGGACAGGGCCCGTCGGTACGACAACAGCCAGCGGTGTTCTGCAAACAGCAGGCGCGCACTTGCGGGCCTCTACCGCGACGGCAACCGGCATTCCGGGCAGCTTGCAAACCAATCTTGCGAATGGAAACTATGCGAACGTCGCTGCGATTTTGAACGTGATGAATTATTCGAGCGCGGCCAATCCCACGTTGCCGGTGATTCCCCCTGGTCGCAACGGAGAAGTGCTGCGTTTCAGCGGGCTATTTCCGGAAAACTTCATCGTCACCAATCCGCAGTACAGCAGCGTTTTCATGATTGCCAATTCCAATTCGAACAATTACCACTCGCTCGAAGCACAGGTGACGCTGCGCCCGGTTCACGGAGTCACCATGCAGTCGACGTATACATGGAGCAAGAATCTGGGAATCAATTGGGCCGTCGGAAGCCAATACACTAATCCCCTTGATCGAAGCGGAGACTATGCGGTATTGGCCGACAATCGGACGCACGATTTCCGTACTAATGGATCTTTCCTGCTACCGGTTGGCCCGGGCAAGTTCCTGCTGGGAACCAGCAATGGAATTCTGGCGCGGATCGTGGAGGGTTGGCAGGCCGGTTGGATCGTAAATCTGAACAGCGGCCAGCCGATGACGATCACAGGTCAAAACACCCTTTACGCCAACACCACCGCGACTCTGAACTCCGGTCTCGCCGATGTCGTTGGCCCGTTCGACAGGCAGGGAAAAGTTGAATGGAACGGCGCCGCCGGCGGCAGCTACTTCATGGGTGGCGCACTGAAACAAGTCCCGGATCCTCAGTGCGCGAAAATCGCGACGAGCTTACAATCCGCCTGCACGCTTAATGCGATTGCAGACGCGAATACAGGGCAGATTCTTCTCCAGAATCCACAGCCGGGAACCCGCGGCAATCTCGGACTTCGATCGATCGAGGTGGCCGGCCGATGGCGATTTGATGCGAACGCTACGAAGTCCATTAAATTAGCGGAAAGCAAAATGTTGCAATTCCGCTTGGATGCAACCGATGTGTTCAATCACGCGGAGCCAGCTATGCCTATTCTCGACATCAACACCGCGAACTTCGGCCAGATCACAGGTACAAATGCCAAGTCGACGCTGCACCGCCAGTTCCAGGCGTCTTTGCGCTTCTTGTTCTGATTCGAGGGGCGGTCTTTTGACCGCCCTTTCATGAGTTCGTTCGATCATTTTCCATCAACCGAAAAAACCAGCAGCACATTCCCGGGCATACCGCCCCATTGACCGTAGCCGGAGTTCACAAACAGCATTCCGTTCACGATCGCGGGTCCGGCAACATCCATTGAACCGCCGCGAGCGGGCTTGTCATTCACGGTTACGAACTCTCGCGCAGTATCTACATCCCAGATGACTGCGCCCGTCGCCGTGGAGTACGCGCGAAGGTGCCCATCGACGGAGCCTGAAAACACGACACCTGGAACGGCGGTCACTGCCGCGGACTGCGCGGGCGAGCAGTTGGTTCGGTCCGCAGCACACGGCGACGGTTTGGCACTCCAGACAATCTTGCCGGTCTTCAAATCGATGGCATGAAGGCCGCCGCCCTTCTTTGGATCGAGAACTGATCGGAAACCCTGAGGCAGAGTTGGATCTGGGGTGTTACTGATGCCGATATCGGAAATGGCAACGAAGACCTTCTGCCCATCCGATGCGGAACCCCATTGACTGCCGCCCAGAGCGCTACCTTGACCCGCGCGCGTCTGCCATAGGACTGCACCTTTGTTGTCGGGATCGATCGCATGCACCATGCCCGATTTTTGGCCGATGACCAATGCCCGCTTGTTTCCGCCCAGCGAAACCAGGATGGGCGGCTGTCCGAAATCGAAATCCGGACCATTCGACTCGGGGCAGTTCGGACGCTGTGGGATCGAACACCCAATGTTGAACGCATCCTTCTCCGTAAGTTGCCGCGACCAAAGAAGCTCGCCGTTTTTGAGACTCAGCGCAACAACGGCATCGCTCGTAGGGCTCGGCGGATCGGAATAGTTGTCGCCAGTGGAGACATACAGAGCTCCGATCTGTTCATCAATGGTCGGCGTCGACCAGACACCGGCTCCGGAAGGCCCATACTGTTGACTGCCCGAAGCGGTTTTACTTGTTGGCTTGGCCGAGTCGGGGATTGTGAAAGTCTGCCAAATCTTCTTTCCAGTTGCTGCATCCAGCGCCACGACGCTGCCTCTGAACGTACAGCACTGATACTTCGGATCACCCGCCAGAACTTCCTCGAACGACGAGAACGGCTGGTAGACAACGCCATTGTGAACACGCGGTGTCGCAGTGGCCATGGTCGCAAAATGATCCACCGGACGGATTTTCCAAATCAATTCACCTGTCGCAGCGTTCAGCGCATACACAGTGGCGCCGGCATCAGCGAAGAACACGGCCGGAGTGCCGTTCGAATCGCCGACAGCGACGCCTGAACGAACCTGGTTTGCTTTGAATCCCCAGTGCGTGCATCCCGTAGCGGCGTCGAGCGAATAGACGGCTCCCGTAGCAGTTGCGATGTATACACGTCCACCGACGATCGTTGGTTGCGATCGTGCGATCGTCACAGCGCCAAGATTGAAAGCCCATTTCAGCTTCAGAGCCGGCACATTCGAGGCTGTAAGCGCCGCGCTGCGTCCGTCCTGGAATCTCGCATTATTTGTGCTAGTACTCCACCCGTTCCAGCGTGGCGCGTTCATTGACGTTCTGAATGCGGCTGTGGATATAGCAGAGTCCCCTTTGCAGGTTCGCTCTAGCGACGAAGCATTCGCCGTACCCGCCGGGGCGATGTACCCGATCAGCGCGAAGATTTGCGGCGTCGATAAGCCTTGCGCCTGCGTCCGCATCGCGCCGCTGGTCAGTGCAAGGAAGATGGCTTCCCCGCTCATCGCCTTTATCGCGCTTAACGCCGGTACGCGGCCCTCCGGCGCATCGTGGCATGACGCGCACCGTTCTTTGTAGATTGCGGCTCCGTCCTGCGCGGATAAAACCTGTGTGGACAGCACCAGAATGATCAGAGCAAGTAGACATACGTATCGCATGGCAACTCCTTTGGTTGATCCGATCCCTGCAATGCTCATAGTGTCCTTTCACCAGTCGATTGTAGAGACCACATCTACCGCTATTGCGTTACGCAATCATCGATGTTTCGGCGAGCGGTGCTCCGGCACCGGTGAATGGCGACGTTCAACACCGACTCAGATTAATCGAGGGGTCTAAATAAGGCGAGCAGGTAACCTGCAGTACCGACGCTGATCGATGCGATCGCAAGGTTGCGATGGACGGTCCTGTCGTGATCGAAACTGGATGGGTTGTGATGGCTTGGCGCTGACGCGGCTGTCGCCACGAAACCAGCGGTTGAAGCGATCATGAGGGCGCCATGGATGAACCTGGTTGTCCGATGATTCGTTTCATGACGGCTCTGCCACAAATTCCAGCCGCCCGTTGCGGTATTTAAGAAAAAGAGCCCAACGAGGCCCGTTCCAACTGCTGCATGTAGCCCACGGGTCGAACCCGATCG
>DATFXZ010000055.1:0-8857 GCA_035315305.1 Terriglobia bacterium
CATTACCGCGTCGTACGGCGTGAAATCCGGCGAACTAGTAAAGCCTGCGCGCATGTCGTTGGCGATTAGATCGAATAACGACAGAGTCGGCAAGCCCAGCATGAGTTCAATCGTTTTCAAGATGCTGGGATGTGAGTAGAACGTGGAGTCGGTCGATTCCCGCCGAATGTACGGACTGATCGCCAGAGCGACTGTGCGATGGCCATCCACATGATCCACTCCATTCTGGCCATCGTCCTCAACGACGAAAATCGCCATACTTTTCCAGAACCGGGAGTGCGAGAGTGCTTCAACAGTTTGGCCCAAAGCGAGATCATTATCGGCAACCATCGCCTTTGGAGTGCTGGCCCCGGGAGTTGTGCCAGATGTATGATTCGACGGCAGTGCCATGATGACGAGGTTCGGCATGGTTCCCGCATCTTCCCATGTCTTTAAATCCTGTAAGAAAATCTGGCTGCGTACGACATCGGGTACGGACAGCGTGTAGGGAGGGTAGTTTTTGGCTAGAATCTTATTCAGCGGTTCAAGCGGTGCGACCGTATTCCAGTCTTGAACAAATTGGCCACCGGATTTCCACCGTTCCAGTAATCTTTGCCTCTGAGCATAATCGTTGTCGCGTAGGCTGCCGGCGTATTCGCCATAAACCCGCACGGTCTTCTTCATTTGCAGCGCAAGGTCCCAAATGAATCCGCCGCTGGAATACGCGATCGGATCTGTTCCATCGAACGGGTAGCTCCGGCCCGTGTAGCCGGGCCAGAGAGCATAAGCTGTCTCGTTCGCTTGAGTGACCCACTGGTGACCGTCGGCGCTGTTGCCCCCAGTTGCGAAAAAGTTGTCGAAGAGGACAAACTGATCGGCAAGTCGGTGCTGATTCGGAGTTACGTCATTACCGAATAACACAAGGGACGGATCGGAATTTCCCTTTTCCATGTCGCCGAGCACCTGGTCGTAGGTGCGGTTCTCTTTGATGATGTAGACAACGTGATCGATCAGCGATGCGTCGCCCGCGCGCGCCGGAACGGCTGTGGGAACTGTGTTGCGGCCCGCGCGTTCCGCGGAACGGGCAGGGCCGATTTCAAGGTGATTGTTCTCGACCACCGCCTTAGTCAGGCTGGCTAATTGTGCCTCATCCGGGACCGCAACGACATTAATCGAGCCTCGGTAGGTATGCACGTACCGCTGTCTTGGATCGTCGCGCCAGCCGGAACCGACTCCGAGCAGCGATCCGGCAGCGATGTACTTGTTGTCGGCGCTAATGGCGAGCGCGTTGGGATACCAACCGGTGGGAATCAGCCCACGGATATTTCCGGTTAACGCATCCAATACCACGACGGCATTGATACCGCCGCAAGCGACGTACAGCACGGAGCCCTCCGGAGAAAGGGCCAATGCCGTTGGCGCAATCCCCGCGATAGTTCTGCTGAACGGTTGAAGTAGGAATGTGGCATTGACACGATTCGATTTCGTGTCTATCACAGAGACGCTATCTTTGTTTCCGTTGGCCACATACAACCGTTCTCGCTTTTCATCCCACACCATGGCCATTGGGTGCAGTCCGACGGGTATCGTGTCCGTCGGTCTTCGGCCCTGCAAATCGATTCGCGTGACCGTACCCGTTGAAGCAATTCCTCGGTTGTCGACGACGACGCGGTCTGCGTTGGGCGCCACACCTGCCGGCAGCGTCAGATCCTGCGGCCGAGGCAGCCGTCCGCCCCAGTTGCTGACGTATGCGACCGTACCCATACTATTGATCGCCGCGCCGAATGGCGCGATGCCTGTATCAATAGAGCCAAGCCATGCCCTTTCGGTTAGATCGATGACGGCGAGCTTGTTATTGAATATTAATGGAACCACCGCAATGCGCTGTCCCAGAGGGTTCGGTTTCGGCGCGATAGAAAGCGCGCCGGCAATATATCCGCCAAGAGAATCCGCGATCATGGCTGCCTTGCCTCTTTCGATCGTAAGCAAACGAACGCGGCCTTGAGGCTGGCCGGCTGCGCCACCGAGCGTCGCAGAGACGAGTGGCCGACCGGCGACCGGATCGAATTGAATACCCTGTAGACCCGGATTTTCCTTGATGGGAATACTCTCGATGAGACGGTTGGCGTTCCAGTCGAGTCGCGAAATCTGAGTGTCGTTGTTGCCTTGCCCTTTTGTCAGCACCCATAATTGCGACGACGTTTCCCCAAATGCGATTCCGTGCACGCGGCCGTAGAAAACGCTTTGCACACCAGCAGGCGTTACCGCCTGACGCGTTGTGACAACCCCGCTGTCAAGCGCAGCCCGGACAGGTTTGTCAGATGTTTGAGCAGAAGATAGAAAGAGAGCCAGCAAGGCGATCGGCGTTGGGTTCATGGCAACGCATTATACGCTTACGATTGTTCCGATTTTTATCCCAACCGGGGAAACTGTACGCTGAAAAAGCGGTTAAGAGGTATTACGTCAACTGACATTCGTTCGCGGTTACCAACAGATCATCACCATCAAAACCGCTTTGCAACACCCACTCATCTGTCTCTTCATCGTAGAGGAGCAGATATGTCTTGCCTTCCACGGTCCGCACTTTGAAGTACGTCGCCGCAGGCTCGTACCACTGATCGAGCACCGCAGTGATTTGATAGATCTGTTCGTCCACCACGAACTGACTTGGGCGTTCGCTAGCTTTGTAGCCGGAATAGGCGTCGACGTGGATAGGCAGCGACATCGTTGAGATCCTGCTCCGAACTTATCGCGACTCTCGTAAAGGAGGGAATTCTCGGTGAGGCGGGCCTCGCACCCAGGGGGCGGTCAATAGACCGCCCCTACAGGTGTGCAAAACGGGAGGAAATGAATCTACTTCTTGCGCGAAGACATACGCGAACGCGAAGACATGCGGCGGCGGGATGTACCTTTCGTTCCTCTTCTGGAACTTCTGCTCCTGGTCGTTGAACTCGACGTTCTCTTCCTCTTGGCTGCGCGTTTTTTGCCGCCGCCGGTTTCCTTATTCACAGTGGCCCAGGCCCGACGTTCGGCTTCGCCGCCGCTGACGCCGCGCCGTTTGTAGCCGCTTTCGATGCGTTCGGCCATGCGTTTTTGTTTGGAAGTGTAGCTCGATTTACTGCCTCTAGGCATGCATGCCTCCTTATTACTATTACCTATCGGGCTTGCACGCGATGTTCCACTAGAAGCTGTGAATCAAAGCAAGCCCCGCCACCAGGAACCCTGCGCCGAGGATGCGCCATCCGCTCACAGGGTG
Organism: Terriglobia bacterium; assembly: GCA_035315305.1. GTDB lineage: Bacteria > Acidobacteriota > Terriglobia > 20CM-2-55-15 > 20CM-2-55-15 > 20CM-2-55-15. The sequence goes on from DATFXZ010000055.1 coordinate 3,236, forward strand.
TACCGGGAATCCGATAGCTCCAAAATGATCCAGAACGAGCGACACGAGGATCTGGCCTGTTACGGCCACAGCGGTCAAGGTCGATGCACCTAATCGCGGTCCCACCAGGATGGCTACCACGATGTAGTTCGCACCGCACAACCCTCCCAACCAAACCCACCACGGCGCCGCAGACACCTTACCGATGTGGGGCAATGAAATACCCATCGCGATGAATATGGCGATTAACGCAAGTGCCCCAACAACAAATTGAACCGTTGCGGCAAGGATCGGATGGCCCACAAAGTTTCTTAATTCCGCATTGATCCCGACTTGAACCGGCAACAGCATTCCTGCGATGAGCGCCGTTAAAAGTAGTAACCAAATCATCAGACCTCCGTCATGTAAATAAGCATCAAGATATGTAAACCATTTTTCGCTGGTTTGCGTCTCTAAGGATTGCTGAAACTTTTTATCACTCGGTTCCGTAAAGAGAAGCTGAGAAGTTTGAACGAAGGGAAAAGACAATGACCGCTGCTGCACTAGAGTCCGACACTACGTTGTTGCGTATACCGGGTTATCAGATTGCCGCCCTGAATGATAGGGTTTCCGGCCGTTTGTCCGAATTGAGGCACGCGCTCGAATCCGGTCTGTATGCATATCCTGATAACAATCGACGGAATTTCTATGACGTTGAGCTTCCTAGCGGCTGGGCCTACATCCACGTCCGTGATGACAAACGGACCGTGTACCTCATCGCATATTCCCGCATGTAGTCCTAATTGCTGCCGGCGCTCACTGCCTGCTTGAGTCTCCGGGCATCGCCCTCAGTCAGCCATCGCTCCTTGACGAGACGATCGACGGTTTCGGAAAACCGGCTCGAGTAATTCTTGCGGCTGCCGTACAGTTCCGTGATCTTAGCGGTATCGAAGGGCACTTTGTGACCCATCTCGCGGCAAGTCCCGGGGCCCGGACTATTGGTGAAATACGTGGCGTCGGGCACATCGATAAACGGTGTCCGGACGCCGCCAAGACCGTGCCCGAGTTTGTCTGCGATGACGCTCGCTTGTGGAGTGGCCGTATTGTTGACCTCCAGACGTGACGCGCGTGGCGCCGGAGTTCCCTTTCTTACCCATTGATCGAGCGCCGAGAATGATGCGTTGAAGACAAAACCGATCAAGCTCGGCTCCATCAGCGGAATTTCCGGATCGCATTTTGCGTTGAATGGCCATTCGACCGTACCTTGCGCAGATCCAACGGCTGCCGTCTGGTCTGCCTGCGCCGGAAAACCAAAATAAGCAAATTTGTCGATATGACCCGCCGAGGCGACTTCATACAGACGAAAACGGTCGTTTGGCTCATCGCTGTCATCACGGCGAGCGGCATACGTCCCACCGATGACTTCGCCTTGAGCAGTAACTTCGATCACCGGAGCGCCGACATTCTTAATCGTCTGCCGCGGATCGTTCGGCCCGGGCGCGGCAGCGCATTGATTGATTCGACCCATAGTGAATGGCGCCTTCAATAGGTAACCGTCATACACCGGCTTTCCGTTTTGAAGGTTCGCATGAATCGCGTTCGCGTAGGTGGCTACATCGGCGCCTTGCGTAGTGAGGAACAAGTACTGCGCCTTGATCAGATCGTTCTTGAGCAGCGCGCCGACCTGGCTGATCACGTCGAACTTCAAACCGTCCTCTGACGTGGCTGCCGCATTATTTTGCGCGGCTGGACACGGAGCATTCGGCGACGGGTTGGCGTATGACAAATTCGCATATCGAGTGGGATTGAATTTCTTCAAACCGTCGACACTGCCCGGCATTGTGATACCGACCCAGGCGTCCTTGTGGTCGACGATGTAATCATGTGAGAAACCCCACATCATCGACCAGTCGAAGCGCCGTGCAGTAAACATAAGCTCGACCACCACACTGCCGCTGAAGCCAGTGGTTGGGCGCCGGACGAGAATGCGTGTCGTGTATGGCGCATTCGGTGTCTTGACGCTGACAGCACCATCGGCTGCCCAGTCGTAGACATTCGCGTTGCCGCTAACGAGATACTCTTCTTCTACATATCCGACTTTTGACAAATCGAAAGCGGGCGTGCTCTTGTTCGCAGCCATAAAAGGATACGAATCAGCGGTCACTTGAATGGGGCCGGTGACCTTTGGAACAGGTGTAGTTCCCACAGCTAAGACAAGTGCGATTGCTGCAAACATGGAGGCCTCCTCGGTTGAGTAATAATAGCTCCCTCACCCCTTCGTAAGAAAAACCCTTATTCACAAAAATCACATTACCCGGTCGTGACCCCACGTCCACTTCGCGCTGATATCAAATTCTTTGGTGCCGCTCGGCGTCGCTTTCGGATTGTGAAGAGTTGATTTGTTGAAGACGATTCCCAATTCTCGGAGCAATTCCTCGAGGCTCGCAGACCCGTACGTGAGACCGGGAAATTCCATTCCATCCTTGTTCACATCCCAGATAATTGTTTTCTCGGTATTCACGACAAGCTTACGCAGGGCCTTCAGTTTTCCGACCTCGCGCCGGAAGAATTGAATCAGTTCGCTCGAATCTTCAACAGACCCGGTGTAGACAATCATCGCGTGCAAAGTCTAACATTCTCACCGTTATGAAAGTGAAGCTCGATTACGGGACAACGGGACTGCTTGCCGACTTTCCCGATAGCGCTACGGTGATCGAGCCGATCTATGTTCCTCCTGTCCCCGACCCGGTAAGTACGCTGAGGAACGCGATTCGCTCACCCATCGGCAAGCTGTCCTTGCGGGAGTTGGTGAAGCGCGGGCAGACGATTGGAATCTCTGTATGCGACATCACTCGGGCTCAGCCAAGGCAACTGATGCTGGAGGCACTATTTTCAGAGATTCCGGGACTACGTCTCGATGATGTGACCATCTTCATCGCAACGGGCACACACCGCCGTAATACAGACGAAGAAATCGAGCGCATGATTGGACGCGAGTTCGCGCGTAGCTGCCGTGTGATATGCCACGATGCGCGGGGCACGGCCTCGCTAGTGCACGTTGGAGACGCCAACGGTGTGCGCGTGCTGCTGAACCGTGAATGGATCGCGAGCGATTTCAAAATCACAACGGGATTCGTAGAACCGCACTTCTTCGCGGGATTCAGCGGCGGGCCGAAAATGGTCGCGCCCGGATTGGCGGGACTCGAAACCGTGATGACGCTCCACAACGCTGAACGCATCGGACATCCGAACGCGACATGGGGCGTCACTCAAGGCAATCCCATACACGACGACGTGCGAGAGATCGCCCGGTTAACGGGAGTGGATTTTGCCCTGGACGTTACACTCAACCGCGATCAGCAAATCACGGCCGCTTTCGCCGGCGATCTGTTTCAGGAACACGCCGCCGCGTGTGACGTTGCGCGTCAAAACGCGATGCGCAGTGTGGACCAGCCGTTCGATATCGTGATCACTACGAATTCGGGCTACCCGCTGGATCAGAATCTCTATCAAGCCGTAAAAGGCATGTCCGCTGCAGCCAAAATCGTAAAGAAGGGCGGCACAATTATCTGCGCCGCTGAATGCCGCGACGGTATTCCAAACCATGGAGCCTATGGTCAGATTCTCGCGTCCCAGCCGTCACCTCGCGCGCTGCTGGACATGATTACCAGTCCCGGCTACTCGCGTCCCGATCAGTGGCAGGTTCAGATCCAGGCGATGATCCAGCTGAAAGCGAACGTCATGGTAAAGGCCGATCGTCTTTCTGACGATCAAATCCGCGGGGCGCATTTGCGGCCCATCCACGACGTCTCGACCGCAGTCGACGATGCCCTTCGAATGGCCGGCGCTCGCGCGTCCGTCTGCGTCCTGCCGAACGGCCCTCAAACCATCCCTTACTGCAAACTCTGATAGCATGGCGTGCGTATGGGAATGACCATTGCCGAGAAGATACTCGCTAAAAAGTCCGGCTTGCCGGCAGTTATACCGGGCCAAATCGTGGATGCCTATCCCGACCTTGTAATGAGTCACACGGCGACATGGCGTTCAGTCAGTGTGATGGAAAAGGTCGGAGCAACGAAGCTGTACGATCCAGACCGGATCGCTGTCGTACTAGATCATATTGCTCCAGCCAAGTCGGAGAAGAATGCCGCGGACCACGTGAAGTCCAGAGCATTTGTGAAGAAGTATGGGATCCGGAAATTCTACGACGTCGACGCCGGCATTGCGCACCTTGTATTGATGGAAGCGGGACACGTCGCGCCCGGTGATTTAATCGTCGGCACGGACTCGCATTGCACCATCTACGGAAGTCTTGGGGCGCTCGGCTCCGGCATCGGATATACGGAGGTTACTTCCGTTTGGATTACCGGCAAGCTGTGGATGAAAGTTCCCGAGAGTTACAAGATCGTGTTACGAGGTCAGTTCTCGAAAGGCGTTTATTCGAAAGATCTCATGCTGCATCTCATCGGCAGCCTTGGCGCCGATGGTTGCACGTATAAGTCGGTCGAATTTTACGGCGACACGGTTCAGAACTTGAGCATCTCCGAACGAATGACGATGACGAATCTCGCCATGGAAATGGGCGTGAAGTGTGCGTTTGTTCCCCCCGATGCAAAGACGCGCGAGTATCTGGCCGGCCGGCTAAGAAATCGCGCATACGAAGAAATCCACGCCGACGCGAATGCGGTGTACAGCAAGGAACTGGATGTGGATGTTTCGCAATTGGAACCGATGGTCGCCTGCCCGCATGAAGTCGAAAACACAAAGACGATCGGTGAAGTTGCAGGTACGCGGATCGATCAAGTATTTCTGGGATCGTGCGCGAATGCGAAGTATGAAGATCTCGCTGTCGCGGCAAGTATCTTAAAAGGACACCGGATTCATGCGGACGTGCGGTTTATCATCACGCCGGGATCGAAGGAGATCATGCTCGAAGCGATGCGGACGGGAGTCCTTGCGACACTCGTCGAAAGCGGGGGCACGCTCACCAATCCCGGCTGCGGTGCGTGCGCAGGAGATGGAGGCATCCTCGCGGATGGCGAAGTGTGCCTCTCGACAGCCAATCGAAATTTTCTAGGCCGGATGGGTAGCAACAAGTCATCCATTTATTTGTGCAGCCCTGCAACGCTTGCAGCGTCTGCAATCAAAGGTGTGATTTTCGATCCGAGAGAACTTTGATCGTGGAAAAGCAACTTCAAGGAACAGTTTATAAATTCGGGGATAACGTCAACTCAGACATTATCATTCCTGGACGGTATTTGATATTCATTGAACCCGACAAGCTAGCTGAACACGCCTTCGAAATGTTGGGCGACGGCTTCCCTTCTAAACTGCGTAAGTTCGATATTCTTGTCGCCGGCCGCAACTTCGGATGTGGGAGTGCGCGGGAGCAAGCCGTGACGGCGATTATCGGCCTGGGGATTAAAGCGGTTGTCGCCTGTTCGTTCGCGCGAACGTTTTACCGGAACGCGATCAACGCCGGTCTTCCGATTGTGGAGTGCCCTGAGCTGTACGCCGCGGTCGCTGAAGGTGATTTGATTCAGATCGATCTCGCCGGCGGCGAAATCCATCACAACGGTGGCACGTATCTCTTCCCTAAATTCCCCGAGTCCATGCGCCAGTTGCTCGAGGTTGGCGGCCTTGCGGAATATTTGAAGGCCCAAA
>DATFXZ010000056.1:0-12709 GCA_035315305.1 Terriglobia bacterium
ACCTTTGGGCAATGGCCGGCGAACAACGTGCGTTGGCGTTGTACGAAGACCCCGCGCACAAATGGATTCACGAAAACTAAGAAATTGTGAAGACGTGATCTACTTTGAAACTGCCCACACCAACCCGTTCGGAAATTGATGCGCTGCGCGCGATTCCGGCTTGATTTCGATGCTGTAGCCGGAACGGCGTGGAGGCATGTAACGGGCATTTCGAATCACGACCGGATCCACGAAATGTTCGTGAAGATGATCGACGTATTCTGTGACCCGGTTTTCCATTGAAGCAGAAACGGCAATGTAATCGAACATCGACAGGTGTTGGACGTATTCGCAAAGGCCGACGCCGCCTGCATGAGGACACACGGGCAGGCCGAATTTTGCGGCCATCAGCATGACCGCCAGATTCTCATTCACTCCACCAAGCCGGCAGCTATCGACCTGCACAAAATGGACTCCGCCGCCCTGCATGAGCTGCTTGAAGAGAATGCGATTCGAGCAGTTTTCACCGGTCGCCACGCGCACAGGATAAATAGCCTTGGCGATTGTCGCGTGGCCCAGAACGTCGTCTGGATTCGTCGGTTCCTCAATCCACCATGGGTTGAATTCCGAAAGAGCCTTCATGGCTGTGATAGCTTCACCCACATCCCATCGCTGATTGGCATCCATCATCAGCTGATTCTGCGGCCCTATTTCGCGGCGCACGATCGCAGCCCGGCGAACATCATCATTGAGATCGCCGCCGACCTTCATTTTGAAATTTGTCCAACCCGACGCGAGCGCCTCCCGGCATAAGCCGCGAACTTTCTCATCGGAATATCCCAGCCATCCGACCGATGTCGTGTATGCGGGATAGCCGTCGCGCAGCAGTTCGGCTTCCCGTGCGGCTTTTGTTGATTCGTTTTTCTCGAGAATCGCGATGGCCTCGTCGGGAGTGAGCGCGTCGGTGATGTAGCGAAAGTCAATTGTCGACACGAGCTCTCTCGGTGTCATATCGGCGAGCAGTTTCCACAACGGCTTGTCTTCCGATTTCGCATAAAGATCCCACACAGCATTGATGATGGCGGCCATCGCCATGTGAGTGACGCCCTTTTCCGGACCTAACCAACGAATCTGCGTTTCGCAGGCAAGCTGTTTCCAAAACGTTCCGAAATCCGACGTGATGTTGTCTAACTGTCGGTCAATAACCAAGTGCGCGAACGCGCGCACGGCCGCGACGCAGATTTCGTTGCCACGGCCATTGGTGAAAGCGAGTCCGTGTCCTTCAAGGCCGGTGTTTGTTTTAAGAATCACGTATGTTGCAGAGTAATCCGGATCCTTGTTCATCGCGTCGGACCCGTCCAATGTCCGCGACGTTGGAAACCGCAGATCGAAAACTTCAATGTTGCGAATAGTTATGGCCATGTTGTCTCCAATGATCAAGAGCCACAGCAAGAATGATGATGCCTCCAGTGACGATCTGCTGCACCCAGTTCGGCATCCCCCGCTGAGAGGAACCGAGTTGAATCACAGCCATGATGGTGGCGCCAAGCAACGTTCCAAATACCGAACCCCTTCCGCCCAGCAAACTGCCTCCACCGATAATGACTGCGGCAATCACGTCCAGTTCGAGACCGACAGCAACGGTGGGATCGCCGACCGATAGCTTCGAGAACTGCATCACTCCAGCTAGACCAGCAAAGCCGGCGCCGATCGAATAAATCGCCAGTTTGCAGGCATCGATGCGCACACCGCAAAGTCGCGCTGTCCGCTCGTTGGAGCCGATGGCGAAAATATGACGACCAAATCGCGTGTATTCGAGCATTACACCGGTCATCAGCGATAGCGCGATGATGATCCACACCCCGGCGGGTAACACGAGCCAGCTTGTAGTCCCGGCGGATGAGCGGAGAAGATCGTTAATCCACGTGATCGGCGCTTCCACGCGCTGTTCGTCCGCAAGGCCTTTCGCCGCGCCACGGACCACGAGCATCATTCCAAGCGTGACGATGAATGGCAGAAGCCGAAGCCGCGTCACAAGCATACCGACGATTGCGCCACAAAATACGCCAGCGGCGACAGCCGCCAGGACTGCTGCAAGCGGCGGGATCCCCGCTCGTAGGAGCAACGCGATGATCACTGTGCTCAACGAAACGACAGAGCCCACGGACAGATCGATGCCCGCGGAAGCAATTACGACCGTCATGCCCAGCGCCGCAACCGCAACAATGGCAGTTTGCCGCGCAATCAGCTCGAGATTGCCCGTCCGAAAGAATTGCGGCCCGACGAGGAAGCCGAAGATCACACATACTAAAAACAACCCCAGCACGGGCCCCGTACGGCTGAGCCACTTCGCGGGCTGATACGGCGCTTTGAGTTCTGTTGTCGCTTCAATTCGAGTCATGTTCTTCATACGGGGAATTTCAATTTTCATTCCCGACCCCCGCTACACGCCTCCATCATCAACTGATGTTCATCAACCTCGGACACGGGACGCGGGGCGCTAAGTTTCCCACGGTGCATCACCGCGATGCGATCGCAAATGCCGATAAGCTCCGGGAAATAGCTGCTAACGATCAAGACGGCTTTACCGCCGGCGACCAGATTGTCGATCAATTCGTAAATCTGCGCCTTGCTCCCGACATCGATGCCGCGAGTCGGCTCATCGAGCAGAAGCACATCGACATCGCAATAAAGCAACCTGCCCAGCGCAACCTTTTGCTGATTTCCGCCGGACAATTCGGAAATCTCCTGCCGATCGTCATGGCATCGGATTTCTAAATCCTGAATCCATCGTTGCGCTATGGAACTTTGCTTCGATGGACTCACCCATCCCGTCAATCGGGGTAAGGTCAAATTGTCTGTAACACTCATGCCCATGGCGAGACCTTCGCCTTTGCGATCTTCACTGACCATTCCCACGCTATGCATCCACGGCGACTGCCGTCCAAAAAGCCTTCGAAGCAGTCGCGTTCGTCCTGCTCCGACGAGCCCGGCAATTCCCAGCACCTCACCGCGATGCAGCTCTATGCCTGGAGCAACATCGAGAATTACTTTCCCCGGCCTTCGTCGCGTTCGCGGATAAAGTTCCTCCATGGACCGGCCGACCATCATCTCGACGATCTCTTTGCGCGTTGCGGATCGGACGTCGCCGCCTCCGGCATTCCGTCCATCGCGAAGAACAGCAAATCGGTCCGCGACTTCTTTCACCTCATCGATGAAATGAGAAATGTAAACCACGGCGTGTCCCTGAGCCTTGAGCCGGCCGATGATTTCAAACAACCTCTCGACGTCGGCTCGCGCGATGCTGCTGGTCGGTTCGTCGAGAACGAGAACGCGGCAACCGACGGCAAGGGCGCGCGCAATTTCGACCAGCTGCTGCTCGGCGACGGAAAGAGTGCCCGCCAGCATGGTTGGAGAAATCTCAGAATGATCAAGCTGCCGAAGAACGTTTTTGGCCCGCGCGCGCATTTCAGCGCGCCGCACGATCCCGTATCGGGTGGGCTCCATGCCGAGAACAATGTTCTCTTCCACCGAGAGATCGGACGCAAGAGACAGCTCTTGATGGATCATCGCAACGCCGGATTGTCGCGCTTCGAGTGGATTCCGAGGGCGATATGCCACTCCATCAAGCATCATGGCGCCCGCATCCGGCTGCGCCGCGCCTGAAAGGATGCTCATCAACGTACTCTTGCCGGCGCCGTTTTGACCGACGAGCGCGCAGATTTCACCGGCGTTGACTTTGAAATTCACATCTTTCAACGCAGTGGTTGCGCCAAACGATTTCGAGATACCGGTCATCTCAAACCGTACCGCGTGACCTATTGCAGTCATTTTCTTAGATCCGGTTCGACCAGGTCTTTCATTGCGGGCTGGTCTAGATTGTCGCGCGTAACGAGCGTCACTCCGGTGTCGATACGCTTCTCCACTTTTTCACCGTGAATATGCGCCACGATGGTTTTCACGCCGAGGTATCCCATTTTTATGGGATCCTGCAAGACGAGACCATCGATGTGGCCCTCGCGCAATCCCTTCACGAGAATTCCGGACGAATCGAAGCCGACGAACCGTACTTTGCCGGCGCGGCCGTTGTCTTCTAATGCCCGCAGCATCCCCACGGTGGTCGATTCATTCGGACAGAAGACACCATCGATTCCCTGACTTCCATCAGAGCCCTTAAAGCGGCTCAGCAAGCCTTCGCTTTTCTTGTAGGCGCCTTCGACATCGGCCCCTGCATATTGATTGGAACTTACTACCTCGATCCCAGGATTCTCTTTCATCGCGTCCAAGAATCCTTGTTCACGCAGGCTGGTGCTGTTGCTTCCTTCGGAGTAACGCAACATGGCGACCTTGCCTTTGCCGTTGAGTAGTTTTGCGAGATGCTCACCTGCAAGGCGTCCACCCTTAAGATTGTCTGTTGCGACGAAGCTGACATAGTCAGCACCTTTTAGCCCCGAATCGAAAATCACGACTGGAATTTTGCTACGGGTGGCATTTGATACCGGCGTCACGAGCGCGGATTCATCCAGAGGCGCAAGCACGATACCGGATACACCCCGACTCACGAAGCCGTCGACTTCCGAAACTTGCGCGTCGCGATCGTCCTCGCGCAGCGGGCCACGCCACACTATATCTACTCCGAGTTCCGTCGCGGCCTTCTGTGCTCCCGCATGAACGCTTTGCCAGAACAGGTGTGAGGTGCCTTTGGGGATGACGGCAATCGTCAGTTTGTCGAGTCGTGATGTGGTGTCCCTGGGCGAGCATGCCGCGCAAAGGAGTATCAAGCCCGAGCAAATCAACCGTCTCATAACTCTTTTGCACCTTTCTGTATTCTCGAGCCGCGGATTACACGGATTACACGAATGGCCCAGAATCCGCGTAGTCCGAGCAATCCGCGGCTGAGATTTGGTTCGACTTCGCCGCGTCAAGCCTGTAAACGTTCGCCGCCGTTTTGCCAAGGACTGCTTCCCTGGCGTCCAGTGGAACCTTGTCCAAATAATTCTTCACCACACTCATGACGCGTGAATAGTTCCCGGCCACCGTGCAAACGGGCCAGTCGGAACCAATCATCAACCGCGATGCACCGAAGCACTCGAACGCAACATCCAGATAGGGTGCGAAATCCCCTTCCATCCATTTATCCCAATCGGCCTCGGTTACCAAGCCCGAGAGCTTGCAATAGACATTCGGAAATTTCGCCAGTTCCCGAATGCCTCGTGACCACGTGGCCAGTTCGCGCCCGCGAATATCGGGCTTCGCGAGGTGATCCAGCACGAACCGCTGGCGCTCGAACCCAGCCACGAATTCTGCCGCTACCGGCAGGTGCCGTGCATATATAAGGATGTCGTATGTAAGGTTGAATTCCTCCAGCATTGCGATTCCACGCAGAAAATCGGACTGCATCAGAAACCGATCGTCGGCCTCGCTCTGGACGATATGTCGAATGGCGGCCAGCTTTGAATTTCCGCAGAACGATTCCAGTTGAAGGCGGAGTTCGGGCGACCTTAAGTCTATCCATCCAACAACACCTTTAATAAAAGGATGGCGGCCAGCTAATTCCAGCAGCCACCGCGTTTCTGCGAGCGTCTGTCGAGCCTGCACGGCGACGCATCCATGAAAGCCATTCCCTTCCAGCTCCGGCTCCAGATCTTCAGGCATAAAGTCGCGGCGAAGCGACTTCATCGCGTCATCGATCCAGCCGTATTCCCGCGCGCTATATCTCCAGAAATGCTGGTGAGAGTCGATGTGCATCATAAGCACTCACGGCTCCGGGATCGGTGTTGTGGGGCGGCTGCTCGAGTCGTAACAGGCCTCCACCAATGCCATCGTGTGAATCGCGTCCTCCACATTTGTGATGAGAACGTCATCTTCGCGCGCAACGAATCGCTGCAGGTTAGACATCGGCCCCTCGAATGCTTCGATGAACCACGATCCGCGAAGCGGAAGGGGTTGCCAGTCGGCGGAACCGAGCGCAATTTCCAAGGTGTCGGGTTTTCCAGCCGGATAATCAAGATTGACTCCCAGGGTCAGGAGCGCAGCTCCCGCACTTCCTTCGATCTTGAATTCGGATGCCTGATGCTTCCCATTGTTCCGATGCGTGTGATTCAACGTCAGACTGCATCGAATCCGGTTGCCATAATCAAGGATGATCGTGCTCCGCGTATCACGGAACTCGGACATATCGGGATGCGTGATGGCTTTGCAGTAAACTCCGTCCGGCTCGCCAAACAAAAACCGAATCGCATCCAGATAATGAATCGAATGGTAGAGGACCTCGAGCCGCGGCGCGCCTTTGAGGAACGGCCAAAGTTGCCACGGTTGCCGATCGACAAGCCGAACCTCGATGTCTGTCACAATGCCCAGGGTGTTCTGCGCCAGCAGGTCGCCAAGAGCCAGCATGTTTGGACTGAAGCGTAATTGGAAGTTGATTGCCGCCTTGAGCTTCTTCGCACGGCACAGGTCAAGAATCTTTCGTGCTTCTGCCAGGTTCTCGCCCATGGGTTTTTGAATCAACGTGGCAGCACCATCCGGAAGACGCTCGAGGACGCTCAGAATCCGACTGCCCGGTACAGCGATATCAAACACCGTGCCGGGCACACTGACCGCGTCGTCGATGCTGGAGAAAATCACTCCGATTCCAAACGCGGATGCGGCGTCCAGAGCAGCTTCCCTACGAATGTCGTAAATGCCGGCAATCGGGTATTCGAGTTTTCGATAGGCGGGAATGTGTGCGGCACGCACAATTCCGCCAACGCCGATGATGACTATTGGACGGGGATTCGAGGCCCGGTTCCATGCCTGGTTTAACTTCACGTGACCAGTACCCCGCCGTCGATGGGATAAGCTTGCCCCGTTACAAATGACGCTTCATCCGAACAAAGGTAAAGCGCCAGCGCCGCGACTTCTTGCGGCGTGCCCATTCGGCCCATAGGCTGATAATGGGCCAGTTCCTGAAGCACCTCCTGTTTGCGTCCCGGATAGTTTTTCGCGACATAGCCGTCCACGAACGCCGTGTGCACGCGCGCCGGGCAGATGCAGTTGCATCTGATGTTGTTCGACATGTAGTCCACCGCAATGGATCTCGTCATTGTGAGCACGGCGCCCTTACTCATCGTGTAAGCGAACCGGTCCGGAATGCCGATGCACGAAACGATGGAGGCTAGATTGAGGATCACGCCTTCCGTCTGGCGGAGCATGATTTCAATCGCTGCCTGCGAGCAAAGAAAGACCCCCTTTACGTTTACGTTGTAAATGCGATCGAAGTCCTCTTCGGATGTATTCGCAGCGGTCCCGACGTGTGCGATGCCGGCATTGTTCACGAGGATATCGATTCGCTGAAGTTCCGAATGGATGGTGTGGAATACCTTCCTCACGTCGGCGGCTTTTGACACATCGCATGATAAGGCAATCGCTCGACCGCCAGTCTGGCAGATCGAATTCACCGTCGCGCCGGCCGCATTGCCATCAACATCGAGAACCACCGTCTGGGCGCCTTGTTTTGCAAACAACGATGCGATGGCCTGCCCTATGCCTGAGCCGCCCCCGGTAATGATCGCCACTTTGTTCGTCAGCTCAAACATCAGAAATTACACTGTGCCGCGATCTCTTCGGCGCACAAAGATTTCGTCCTGCTTCGGTTCTCCGTCCAGTTCCATTGCGATCGTTGTGATCGGAGCAAAGGGCATGTTCTCGGGAAGACCTGTCAACGAAAGCGAGTACGCGTCTTGCTTGAACGCAATTTTCTGTCCGGTCGCAAGCATCGTCGCCGACTTTGCTTTATTCATCAATCCTGCAATCGATACCGTACTGCCCGGCCAATACGCAACGTGCAGAAAAAGGTTGTTGCCCTTCCGGCTGAAGCTGCCGAAGCGGCAGCGCCGCGGGTTGCATGCTTCGGTCTCATAAATCGAAGCGCCGTTCTTGTCGAGCCACTGACCGACGGCTGTGAGGATCCGAGTGGACTCTTCCGGTATCGATCCATCAGCCTTCGGTCCGATGTTCAAAAGATAGTTGCCTCCATCATGCGAGCAGGTGATGAGATTACGAATGATCGTTTGCGGAGTTTTCCAGTTGTCGTCCGCTTTGTGATAACCCCAGCTGTCGTTCATCGTCATACACGATTCCCACGCGCGGCCGTCGGCCGCCGCTGTAATCTGCTGCTCAGGCGTGCTGAAGTCGCCATCTAGCTTGTTGCGATTGTTGACGATGATGTCGGGCTGAAGCTTGAACACCAGGTCATTCATCTTTTCGGACTCCCAGTCTTTCGCATCCAGCGGCCAGGCAACGTCGTACCAGAGAATGTCGATTTTGCCGTAGTTCGTCATCAGCTCGCGAATATGTGTGTGAATGTAGTCCACGAAACGCCGGCGGGCCGCTTCGTTTTCCGACGATCGCGCGCCGTCCGGATGGTGCCAATCCATAAGGGAGTAGTAGAAACCGACGCGCAAGCCTTCCGCCCGAGCGGCCTCGACGTATTCCTTGACGAGATCCCGTCCAGGTCCCTGTTTGGGCGCGCAATAGTTCGTAGTCTTCGTATCAAAGAGGCAAAAACCTTCGTGATGCTTCGTGGTCATCACCATGTACTTCATCCCTGCCCGCTTCGCCAGCCTCGCCCAGTCGCGTGCTGCGTTCGGCTTGGGAGTGAAGAGTTTTGCGGTCTTCTCGTACTCGGTGGCCGGTATGCCTTCCATCTCCATCACCCATTCGTGACGCCCATACACGCTGTACACACCCCAGTGAATGAACATTCCGAATTTTGCCGAGTGCCACCACTGCATCCGGTGCGCGCGGCTCCCCTCGATTTCGGATGATGACGGGATCTGAAGGCTCGGCAGCGCCGCGGCTGCTCCGAACAGCATCAATGCTTCGCGCCGGGACATTTCGTGGTTGTTCATTGCATATCTCCTGGCGGGTATTTCACATCCTGAAGCATGCAGCCCGCGCGCTTGAAGGCATCTTTGATGCTGGGTTCGGGCAATTCCGGCTTCAATTGAAAATCAAAGATCCGTTCGTTACCCGACGACACACGCAGCAGCCGTTCGTCAGCCGCAACTCTCACACGTATATCGGTAACGGTGCTCGACCGCTCGATTTGATACCTCTTCGCCTTTCCGGCCTTCAGATCGGACAAAACAAAAGTCGCCCGATCGGCACCGACTTGCAGGGGGATTGTTTTCCCGGTTTCATCACGCAGTACCGTCGACTTTCCATCGACTCCCGCCTGGAAGAGGAAATGAAACGACGATATCGCGGCGATCAAACTGTCCGGCTTCAACGATCACACTTGTCTCACCTGGTGGCCGCGACGTCCTCACCGAGAGCGCTGCAGCGGCAATAAATTCTCGACGATTCATGTTGCGCCTCAGAATACGAACCTCAATCCGAACTGCAGCTGCCGCGGCGTCGTCCCCTGCGCAAGGGCGTTGACCCTTCCTGCATTCGCGGCAATCTGCGTTGCATTCGCATTGATAATCAATGACGAAGTTGCCGGCACATCATAGTTCTGAATGTTGAACACGTTGAAAGCTTCGAATCGAAGCTGCAGGTTCATACCTTCGCGCACGGGGAAGCTTTTGAACAAGGAAAAATCGGTGTTGAAAACTGCAGGCCCACGAAAGGCATTGCGGCCAAGATTCCCAAAGCCGCCTGCCGGGATTCCGAACGCACAAGGATTAAACCATGTGTCCGAGGTGTGAGTCTTGTCCGCAGCGCGCCCGCCTTGTGAAATGGTCTTTTGGCAGAGCGGGTCCGGGTTAGCTGCGACAGGACCGGCCGCGAACGGGTCAGCAATAACGTTAGGCCGGAGGTAAGTGCCCGGCGCCGCCGGCGCCCCTCCTCGCAAGTTCGCAAGATCACCCGAAATCTGGAGGTTATACGGCTGCCCCGTTCTCACCTGCATGATGTAGTTGGCTTGCCATCCGCCTGCGATCCACGATGCCAAGCCGTTTTGCGCCCATCGTTTCGTTTTGCCGAACGGAAGCTCGTAGCCTGTAGCCCACGATAGAAAGTGCGTGATGTCGTAAGACGAAACGCCGCGGGCTGTATTGGGGTCGTAGTAGTTTTGGATGCTGGAACCTCCGCCCGGTCCATTCTCCGCGTTGAAATAACCGCTGCCGATATCTGTAGACTTGCTCCACGTATACGAAACGAGGGTATGGAAACCCTTCGAAAAGCGCCTTTGCAGCTTCGATTCCAGGGCATGGTAGTGCGAGTATCCCGTGCTGGTGGTGTAATTGATATTCGCGGCCATCCATGGCATGGGCCGCAATGCGTCGATGGTTGCGTTCGGCGTGCCGTTCGGCGAAGCCAGGCGCGCGGTATTGCCGAATCCGGAATAAGGAAGTCTTCCGTTCTTGCTGCCGACGTAGGCAACGGACAAAAGCAAACTTGGAGTAAGCTCCCTTTGAATTTCCAGGTGCCATTGGTGCGAGTAGGGGTCCTTGAGTTTCGGATCGTCCGCGAAAGTGTTGGCAGGCGTCCATGGATTCGTCGTCGGAAGGGGATTCGGAAAACCCTTCGACTGAAGGGCGATAATGTTGGCCGCCGCACCCGTCGTGAAATCTGAGATCGCGTTGACCGTGCCGGCGTATGCGGTAGCGTCGGGCCACACGGCCATTTCGAGATCGTTTTGCGCATATTGGCTGCGTGCAGTGATGGCGTCCCAGTAGAGTCCGTAACCAGTGCGAAGAATCGTATGCGGCGTGATGGACCACGCCAGACCGATGCGTGGTCCCCAGTTGTCTCCTACCGGGCCCGGCGCGAAGAACTGCTTTCCGGAAATGACAACATTGCTGAAATGCGGATCAGATCTGAATGCATCCGGTATGCACGGCGCCTGCTGGGTCACGCTGCAAAGTTCGGGCATCTGCCGGGCGCCGATGATCCACTTCTGATTTTGAAGATCCAGCGCATTCCACAGGCGTCCGTCCAGCGTCCGCGGCTGCGTCATGTAGTCGTAGCGTATTCCCATCGTGAGCGTCAGGGAGGGTCGCATTTTCCATTCGTCCTGCCAGAAGCCGGACACCGCAGCATATTTGAATCGCACAGGTCCGCCATGGAGAACTGGCGATTGACCCTGGAAACTATTCGGAAAACCCAACAATGCGGAAGCTAGCGACAAGCCGGTGGTGCCTGATGATGCGGCGGGATTACGTGTCTGCTCACCGGTGAAGGTGTAGGTCTGGAATGTGTTTTCCTGAATTCGTTTCGCTTCGATGTACCAACCGCCCATCTTCATATTGTGGTTGCCGACGATCCACGTCAAATTGGGCGTCATGCTCCAGTTCGGATTTTCGCGCGGCGCGGCGCCACGAATGCCAAACCTGTCATTGCCGCCGTTGGTCCATTCATTGTTATCGAGCATGACGAGAAGACCGCCGTACTTGTCCACATCTTTGAAGCCCAACTGCTTCAGTGGATCGAGGCCGGCTGGATGAGCGTTCTGTTGGCTCGCGTCCACCGTTGGCCGGCCGGCGTAGCCGGCCCGGATATCCAGTAAGAGTTTGGGTCCAAAAACATGCGTCCAGCCTCCGCCATAGTTGCGCCCTTTTCCATCGCCGGCTGTCGAAGCAACCTCGCCGATCGGAGTCAACACGGACACACGCTGCTCGGTGTAGCGGAAAAACATATTGTCCTTAACGTTGAGACGATGATCGATCCTCACCTGAATACTGTTCGAGTTGTTTATTGTGGATCTATTTTGAATAAAGTTTTGAGTTGTGTTGCCAGGAACGGAATAGTTCGGCGTCGTTGAGTACTTTTGAAAAAACTGTTGCATTGGTCCGTAGATCAGCGCCTAAAAAAGCTTGTTGCACGGCGCACCCAGGTTTTGATCCTGTAGATTCTGTGCATCAACAGGTAATGGATTCCCTGCCACATCACAACGGAACGGATCGCGTACTAAAGCGCTGCCCACCGTTCGAGTGGAATAAGGATTAAAGATTTGTTTCAGACGAGTGCCGGTCGATGCTGAGAAGTCGCCGGCAATCTCCGCGGCCGTAGGCACCGTCGACAGAGCCGATCCGGGTTGGCTGTAGCGCCATCCGTCGTATCCACCTGAGAAAAACGTTTTGTCTTTGAAGATTGGACCGCTCAGGATAGCGCCGAACTGATTTTGGCGAAACGGCGCAGGTTTGGTGCGGGTGTTGTCGGTGAAAGTATTCCGCGCGTCGAAGGCATCGTTGCGTACGTATTCAAATGCGGAACCGTGAAACCTGTTGCCGCCGGCCTTCGACACCATGTTAACCACACCGCCGGCGGCGCCGCCGAACTCCGCCTTCGCATCATGTCCGACGACCTTGAATTCCTCCACCAGGTCCACGTTCGGCAGCACGATGTACGTCGGACCGCGAATATTCGTGTTGATGATTCCATCGAAAAAGTAGAGCTTCGAACGATTTTGCTGGCCATGGAATGACGCGTCGGAGAAGCCTGAACCCGGCAAGCCGACGTTGCCCTCGCAGCAGCCAATCGTTCTGTTCTGCGATGTTGATACCGGAGTCGCGCCGGGTGTCAGCGTCAAGAGCTGCGTGAAGTTTCTTCCATTCAACGGCAAATCTCCTACAACACGTTCTTCGATCACCGTTCCCAGTTCAGAACTCGTAGAGTTCACGAGCGGCGCTGCAAAATCTACTTCGACCGTTTCCGTCACACCGCCGACTTCAAAAGTGAAGTTCTGTGTGACCGTTTGGCTGACCTCTACCTTGAGCCCTTTCGCTTCGACCGATTTGAAGCC
>DATFXZ010000057.1:0-3136 GCA_035315305.1 Terriglobia bacterium
CCTTGCACTACGAAGCAGGTTTCAGGGCCCATCACCTCAATGAGACCGTCAACAAAATTATGAAGATCAGGCACGTGATAGAACACGGCCGTTGCGGTTATCGCATTCGGTTGCACGCCCAGCTGTTTCAATGACTTCCCAGTTTCATGCGTCCAAAATTGTCGGAACACCGTGATGCCTTGCTCTCGCGCCAATTCACCCGTTCGGACGCCGGGGTCGACCCCGAGGGTGCGCATGCCCTCATCGGCGAAACACTTCAGTAGGGATCCGTCATTGCAACCTATGTCAATCACAAGGTCATTCCTTTTCAATCCGAGCTTCGATACAACATGTGGTGCGAGAACTGCAAAATGCTTGATGACCGGCGCATTTACGCCTGTGATATACGGATGATTCGAAAACATGAACTCGGGTGATGGAAACTCCGCAATCTGTACCTGCCAACAATCTTCGCAAACTAGCATCGACAATGGAAACCACGGCTCTGTATCCACCTCACACGCGTACAGAAAGTTATTTCCATTTGGTTGCTGCCCAAGGTCCAAAAACTTATATAGTTGCTGGCCGCCACAATTCATGCATGTTCGACGTATCACCTAAAGGCTTCCTTCTAGCGAATCGAGTGCTGCGGTTCGTAGCCGATTTGGCGTAACAATTTGATCTGGTAATCCGTTAACGGTCCCACACCATAGAGTTTACTGAAAGCAGACCCGCGCAACCGGCGCTTCAAGCCGCGCCATTTGGTTCGGCACAACGCCATTGTCTCCGCTTTCAGTGCCGACAAATAGTGCCACTCGCTATCTCCTAGCTCGCACCTATCGCTTCGATCCAGCTGATACCTCGCAAAAGCTAATTCTCTGCCCCAAATGCGTCGATCTAACCAAGAAAACCTTTCGGGATTTTGATCAATCAAATTCATAACTCGTGACGTAAACTTGAACCAGTCAACCGCTCGCGTTGAGGGACGAAGTGCTGACCCACTAATTTGATCCGAAGAGTGACGACGGTAAAGAACGAGTGTGTTCGGGACATGGACGAGTTTGGCTCCCGTCAAAAGAATGCGGAGCAAGAGTTCGCTGTCCTCGGAAGGCTTAAGATCCTCGCTAAAAGGACCCGCTTTCTCCAAGACCTCGCGCCGGAACAAGCAAGGCTGGAACGTCGTAACCCATGATCGCAAAAAGAAGTATTCAGGTGGGCGGTTTGACGGCAATGGGCGTTGCTGTAACGGCAGCTCTCGGTACACAGCTAAACCGTCCCGAAGCTCCGCCTGAAGCCAGGGAGAATAGGCGACATCCGCTCCCGTATTACGAAGTGCGGCCAGCTGGACCTCGATCTTATTCGGTGCGCAAAGATCATCGCTATCGAAGAATTGGATGAACCGACCTCGCGATGCGGAGAAGCCGCGATTGCGTGCTGCTGCTGGGCCGGCATTTTCTTGGGTAAGAAGAGTTACGCGGGGCTGAAATTGTTTTAGGATGTCGATCGATCCGTCGGTTGAACCGTCGTCTACGACAATTATTTCATCCGGTGGCCGTGTCTGGTCTAGGATGGAGTCAAGCGTCTCGCCGATCAGATCCATTCTATTGAAATTTGGAATAACGACGGATACTGTCGGAGTACCGTCCAACAAAGCCGTCCTGGAATGTTGTTTTGAACTTGACACTTAATTGTCCGGACTTAGCCTAAAGCTTTATTCGCCCCATGCCGGCGAAGACCATCAGCGCGTATGGCGCCGTGCCATCCGGGGCCGCTTGGCCAGTTTGCCGAAAACAACGGTGAACACCACCATCGTTAGGAACGGGCGGATGAGCGCCCAGGCGACCCCGATCATCGTCTGCTTATAGCGCACGGAGATGTCGCGCCAAGCCAAAATCTGAAAGAGCTCGCGGTATTGCCAAAGGTCACGCCAATAGTGCCGTTCCGACCGACGGGGCACTCAATGATCAGTTCGCGCTCACGACTGGAGGCCTCGCGCAGGACGCGGTTCTCGTCTTCTATTAAAGCAATGCTCGCGCCTTCGACAACCGTCGACGTCGGCATGTGACTATGGGACTTGGCTGTGCTCGGCTGCAAAGGAGTCCGACTCTGTGATGCGGGCACTCGTGACCCGATGCATCTGCACGAAGTCCGGTTTGCGTTCGCTCGCGACCGCGCGTTCCATGGCGTGCAGGACGTTCACCAATCCGTCCACATCGCCGGTGTCTACCCGACAATACCGGCCGGACGGCAGCGCGCGGCTGGCCAGAAGGTGAATATCGGAGTCCTGACTTCCGACGAAGAGGATCCTTTTTCTTGACTCGATACAGGCGTGAATTTTTGAAGGCAGCACATAGCCAACGAAGGGATCGCGCAGCGTGACCAAATGGACATCGGCAGCGAGGAGGAGCCGGGAAAGGTCCTCAAGCGGCACTAAGTTCGACCGGTAAATGGGAACGCCACGCGACCGAAGCTCCGATTCGACCCGGTCGGACTTTGCGCCCGTGGCATTCAACCAGAACCGCATAGGGAGCCTCGATTGAGTATGATATTGCGAGTACGCTTCAATGAATGTTTTTTCATCATGGGCAACCCCCCAATTGCCCGAGTACAGGATGACCCCGGACCCGCCGCGCAGTTCATTCGGCAGCGGCAAAGGCTCAAGCCCTGGCGCGAATGCTATGGGGGAAGGGTCGCGTTTCAGGCGAATCCGTCGCTCCGCAATACCACAATCTACAAGTCGCCGGGCCTGATCCAGGCCCAGCACTTCGAACGCATCGATGCGACGTCGCCAAAACTGCGTGAGACGCAGTAGCAGGGAAAGGATAAGGCCACCTCTGCCGCGTTCGGCGATCAGGCACTCCGGATGAAAGTCCGTAATGCGGTAGATGAGTCGCTTTCTGAGCAGGAGATTGAGGGGTACGATGAAATGCACAATCAGCGGCGGACTGCCGGTAAAAAGCACGGCATCCGCCCGTCGAACAGCTGGGAATGCTGCGGCGAGCAACAGCAGGTTCGAGACCACCGTCCAGACCAACCGCGCCACGAATTTGTGTTTCTTGTAGGGGTGGCGATGGATGCGAATGACCTCCAGCGAGCCATTGCCTACTGCTTCCGGGAGCTGTCGGCGCGATGACTCGCTCGTCAATCCGACCAGCGT
>DATFXZ010000058.1:0-4242 GCA_035315305.1 Terriglobia bacterium
GACGCGAAGAAATTCATGGATGACGTCAACGACACCTTGTTCAAACTGGGTCTGGAAGCGAGTCAGGCAGGGTGGGTGTCCGAGACCTACATCACTGACGATACGTCTGCGCTGTTCGCGCGAGCGAATCAACGGCTCATCGATAAGACTGCCCAATATGCGAAAGAGGCCGTGAGATTCGATAAAGTTGATGTCGCTCCGGATATTCGCCGCCAGCTGAACATCCTGAAGGTATCCCTTGTGATGGCCACGCCGTCGAATCCGAAAGAAGGTGAAGAGCTCACGAAAATCGCCGCGGATCTCGACGCCACCTACGGAAAGGGCAAATGGTGTGAGGACCCCAAGAAATCGGAGAGCTGTCTCGACATCAATCAGATCTCAGACATCCTGCGCGACTCGCAGGATGAGAAGAAGCTGCGGCAGGTGTGGGAGGGTTGGCACACGATCTCTCTGCCGATGCGCAAGGAGTACACGCGGTTTGTCGAGCTATCCAACAAAGGTGCGAAGGAACTTGGGTTCGCCGACAGCGGTGCGATGTGGCGATCGAAATACGACATGTCTCCGGAAGACTTCACGAAAGAACTCGACCGCCTTTGGACTCAAGTACGACCGCTCTACCTGAAGCTGCACGCCTACGTTCGTATGAAGCTCCGTGAGAAATATGGTGACGTGGTTCCGGCCAACGGCCCGCTCCCTGCGCACTTGCTCGGAAATATCTGGGCTCAGGACTGGTCGAACGTATATCCGCTCGTTAAGCCGGCGAACGCGGATAAGGGTTACGATCTGACGAGTATTCTTAAAGCCAGAAAAACGTCGCCTGTGGATATGGTCAAAACCGGCGAACGGTTCTATACATCGATCGGCTTTCCTTCCCTTCCGAAGACATTCTGGGATCGATCGATGCTTGTGAAACCGCGTGACCGCGAAGTCGTGTGTCACGCCAGCGCGTGGGACGTCGACAATGTCGAAGACCTGCGCATCAAGATGTGCATCCAGCCCAACGATGAGGACTTCAACACGATTCATCACGAACTCGGCCACAATTTTTATCAGCGGGCTTACAAAGACCTGCCGGTTATCTTCCGCGACAGCGCGAATGACGGATTCCACGAAGCAATCGGCGATACGATTGCGCTATCCGTTACGCCGGAGTATCTCGTGAAAATCGGTCTCCTGGACAAGGCTCCCGATACGTCGCGAGATATCGGACTATTGCTGCACAAAGCGCTCGAAAAAATTGCATTTCTTCCGTTCGGATTATTGATCGATCAATGGCGCTGGAAAGTGTTTTCTGGCGAGGTCAAGCCGGAGGATTACAACAAGGCCTGGTGGGATCTTCGGCTCAAGTACCAGGGCGTCGCTCCCGTCAGTCCACGTGGCGAGGATTTCTTCGATCCGGGAGCGAAGTACCATGTGCCAGGCAACGTACCTTACACGCGTTACTTCCTGGCCGACATTCTCCAGTTCCAATTCCATCGTGCGCTCGCGCAGACAGCCGGCTGCACGTCCGCGCTTAATCGTTGTTCGATATATCAGAGTGGGGAAGCCGGGAAGAAACTGAACGACATGCTTTCGATGGGTCTTTCCAAACCTTGGCCTGAAGCGCTGGACAAGATCGCAGGCTCTAAACAAATGGACGCGACAGCGATACTGGATTACTTCAAACCGCTGGACGCGTGGCTCGACGAGCAGATCAAAGGCAAACCAGTCGGCTGGTGAGTTGGACAAGGAGGTTCATGGTGAGAATCGGTCAAGTATCTGTTCTGCTCACTGTCTGCGCGGCATTGCTGTCTGCATGCACCGGTCAGAAATCGGCCCCGGTTTCCGGGGTGCCTACGGCTGCGATTGGACGGTTCGGCATCGATACCGCCCAGATGGAGACGTCGGTGAAACCGGGAGACGACTTCTACACCTACGTCAACGGCAAATGGCTGTCGACGTTTCAGATGCCCGCCGACAAGGCGCGCTATGGCATCTTCGATGCTTTGCGCGACAAATCCGAGAGCGATGTCCAAACGCTGCTCAATGAGCTCGGCAAGACACGGCCAGCAGCCGGCTCAGTGCAGCAGAAGGTTCTCGATTTTTACAAGTCCTGGATGGACGAGGCCGCCAGTGACGCGCGCAGCATCGAACCGTTGAAAGCAGACCTCGATGCGATCAATGCCGCGAACACAAAAAGCGATATCGAAAAGCTGATGGGCAAGTTCGATTACTCCGGCCCGGCCCACTTCTACATCTCACCGGATCCGGCCGACCCGACGAAATATGTGGTTAACATTACCCAGGCCGGCCTTGGCATGCCGAATCGCGATTATTATCTCAACCGAGGCGCCAGCTTTGACTCGTATCGTACTGCCTATAAGGTCTACGTCACCAAAATCTTCCAATTAATCGGCGACGCAAATCCCGCAGGGTCGGCAGATGCGATCATCGCGCTCGAAACGAAACTCGCGAACGTGCAATGGTCGCCGGAGCGCCAGCGCGACGTGCAGGCGACCAATAACCCGGTCGACCGCGCCGGCCTTAAGAAAATGATCCCTTCGCTGGACTGGGATTCTATCCTCGCCGTTGGCGGTCTCGGCGATGTACGGCATTTCGTGGTAAACGAAACGACGGCTCTGCGCGATGGCGCCAAGCTGCTCGAGACGCAATCGGTCGAAACGTGGAAGAAATATCTGGCCTTTCATCTCGCAAGCGACTACGCGGCCTATTTGCCCAAGGCATTTGACGAAGCGAATTTCGACTTTTATTCGAAGGCCCTCCGCGGGATCGAGGTACAGCGCGATCGATGGAAGCGCGGTGTCGCGCTGCTCGATGCACAGATCGGCGAGGGCGTGGGCGAGCTCTACGTTGCCAAATACTTCCCGCCGGATCACAAAGCCAAGATGGATGCTCTCGTCTCCAACTTGCGGACCGCGATGGAGCAGCGCCTGAAGTCGCTCTCGTGGATGGACGAACCGACGCGTGCCGAGGCGTTGAAGAAGCTCAGCACATTTGATCCCCGCATCGGTTATCCAGTGAAGTGGCGGGATTACTCCGCGCTCAATATCGAGCCGGGCAAAATCTTTGAGAACGTACGCAGCGCTCGCAAATTCGAGTGGAATCGCCAGGTCGGGCAACTCAACCAACCGGTTGACCGGGACGAGTGGGGCATGAACCCGCAGACCGTCAATGCCTACTACGATCCGCTAATGAACCAGATTACTTTTCCCGCCGCGATCCTGCAGCCTCCGTTCTTCGATCCGAATGCGGACCCCGCCGTCAACTACGGTGCGATCGGCGCTGTCATCGGTCACGAGATGGGCCACGGCTTCGACGATCAGGGGCGTGAGTTCGACGAAGCGGGTAAGATTCGCAACTGGTGGTCGCGCGAGACGAATCAGAAATTCCTTGAACAGACGAAGCGGTTCGCAGCGCAATACAATGCGTTCTGTCCACTGGAGGATGCCTGTGTGAACGGCAAGTTCACAATGGGCGAAAATATCGGCGATCTCGGCGGACTCGAGATGGCCTTCACCGCTTACAAACTTTCCTTGAATGGAAAAGAAGCGCCCGTCATCGATGGCTTCACAGGCGACCAGCGTTTCTTTCTGGCGCACGCTCAGGTCTGGCGTGCTATTCAACGCGATGACGCCATGCGTAACCAACTGCTCACCGATCCGCATTCGCCGCCCGCCGCGCGCGGCACAATTCCTGAACAGAACATGGACGCCTGGTACACGGCTTTCGGTGTGAAGGAAGGCGATAAGCTTTACCTGAAACCTGAAGAACGGGTGAGGATCTGGTAGCGGTCGGCGCGATGGATGCCGTAGTACAACAGTGGCTTCCCATCGCGGCCGAACGCATTACGAAGACGTTTTGTTGATCCGAATCGATTATCTCTTCAGCTCGATCGCGATCACTTCAAAGGACTGGTCCCCCGTATTCTCCGGCAGATGTTCCAGCGCGTCGAAGTACATCACTTGGCCGGCGGAGACGGTGCCGTCCTCGACTTTGCCGTCGGGAAAGGTGAACCGGAAACTGGCGTCGTTCAAAAAAACTGCGACGGTAGCGGGATGACCATGCATGACCGACTTTTCGCCTGGTCCGTATTTGATCCTCAGGATGCGGACGTTCTCATTTTCGAGTTCGACTTTGTAATGGTTGGAATCGACATGAACCGGATCTATGCGCGCGGGTTGCGCGGATGACGTAGCCATAACAGTAGCTCCTTGCTAATTGAGATGAGAGAGCATAGTGCGC
>DATFXZ010000059.1:0-3606 GCA_035315305.1 Terriglobia bacterium
TTGGCTTCAAAAAATTTCTCGCCATTCTCTGGCATTTCATCGCTGATCACTGCGACCCTTGCGCGAGCTTCCGGAGACTGCTCTTCAAGCTCGTCAGCAATTTCTCCGCGTTCGATGCGCTCAACCGTTAACGTTTCAAGCACGTAACGCACGCTGCGCTTGCGAAAGACGGTTTCGCCTTTGCAATCAAAAACAGAATCATCTGGATTCGTTAACGCCAGAACATCGCGCACCTGGTTAACCTCTTTCGCCGCGTCGTTGGTCACAGGAATCCGCAAAGCAAGATCCAAAATCATTACCAGGCAGGCGGCAATTGCCGGCAGTGGAAATTGCAGCAAAAGACGAGACATTAATCTCCACTCGTTGAGTATGTCAGATACCCTGGACAGCAGTGCCACGCAAACCAGAGCGACCAGAGGAAAGAGCGGTAGATAATCTTCCCGGGTAATATGCCGCCAAACGCCGTACAGTAGAAAAAAATACATGCCGCATGTCAGGCAAACAAAAGCTTGGCGGAATGCGACAGTCGGGTTGGTTTCCCTCCTGATAAAGTTTCGAGTGGCGTAAATCAGGATGGGCACTCCCACCACTAACCAGAGTAGCTTCCAGTAGATTTCAGTGTCCGCGGGCTCTAGATTGTACGCAAAAACGCAGTACTGAAACTGTGACCCCACGCCCCTCGCCGCGAAGTAACCCATGATCAAAAGCGGCACCAGGCCCATGCATACCGCGAAGAACGCGGCCCCAACGGCTAACTGCCGCAGCGTTAGACCGAGCCGTCTCCAACCGACCAGCGCAATCGCAATTCCACACGCCGATACCATTGCCGCCAGCATCAGAGTTGTTTTCATTGAGATCCCAAAGCAAAGACCAAGGAGTAATCCGCTGACTATGAAAGAGCGGAAAGCGAAAGGATTAGCTACGAACACAATCAGGCAGAGCAACCAGAGCGGAGCCCAGACATTATCAGTGCGGAACTCCGTTGAACAGAAGTGGTAGGCACTGATGCCCGAGGCGAGAAGCGTCGCCCAAAGTCCGACTCGCCGAGAGAAAGCGATTGTGCCGATGTGATAAACGCACCAAAGGCTAAGGAAATAGAGTGGCACCATGAGAAGCCGCATCCAGTAGAGATCAGCGGCATGCTCGCCAAGAACCCCGAGAATCGGAGCGCATAGCAGGTGAAAGAGAGGCATGTGATTGTCGAACACATCCCGATATTGGACGAGCCCGTGTGTCCAGGCCCAAACGACATGCAAATGTTGCGGTTCATCGCTGTTGAATCGGTAAAGAAAGACATTCCAGAACTTGAAGAAAGTCCCCAAGCAGAGGAGGCCTGCAGCGATCCAAACCTGCGACCTGCTGGCTAGGCCGAAATAGTCCTGAAGCCGGCTAACAGACGAGTTTACGGGCGACTGCGAAGGCATCACATTGCTTTGAAGCATCCTTTGGCAAAAAAAGCTCGTTTAAACTAGGTCGCGTTAATAAATACTCTCGATATCGATGAAGGCTGCTTTCTTCGGTCGGAGCTCGAGCATCCCGCGAGCTTGAAGAAGGAGATAACATCGAGGGCACGCGGTTCGCGCGCACGACAATTTCCCGTATCCATTTTTTTAATCGTCGAGGCTCGGATGCCGCCAGCTGTTGTCTACTCGGTGCAATAGGCAACGGTCCGTCACGTAAAGACTGTATTGCAGCGGTTTCCGGTCGACCGCACGAACGAGGTCAGTACGATTCCCTGTTCCTGTAGAACTACCCGCGTTTCGGGCGCGGTCAGAGCCTCCAGTTCCTCGGCCCACCGATAACCCCAATGGCTGTATTGCGTCCGCGTATCAGCATCATCTTCGCCGGGATGGCAAATCAATTCATACAGACCGTCAGGAATTTTCCGAAGTATTTGGTCGAGCGCAGAGCGAGTTAAACGCCCTCCGACTTCGAATCCGTACATACCATCCGGCATTTGCTGCAGCGGCGGGTCGTGCAAACCTCGCGTCGCTAGACACATCAGATTCAAGCCAAGCTGCTGCACCCACCGCACCATTCGGACACCCGGCGCTTTTCTCCATGGACCAGCAGGATTGCGAATCCAAACATTGTCCATCCTGCGGGTAAGGCGCCTAACGATTTGGAAGACGGGCGGGAACATGTGCAGATGTTGGTGGCTGTTAACATGGGAAAGTCGCAGACCTGTGTTCTGAAAAAGCGCGATCTGCGCTGCGACTTCACGTTCGACCTCATGCCAGCTGATGCGTCCGAGAACGGCGCGTCGGATAAATTCAGCACTCGTGCGCGGAAATCGTCCCGTTTCATCGACCAGGGTCGGCAAGACATCGCGCCCCAAGACGGCTCGCTCTTCCACCAGCGCCAGATGCAGGCCAACATCCAGTTCCGGGTTCTGCCGAGCCAGCACGACGGCATCCTCGAATGCACTCCCCGTCACAAGCAATGAGGCACTCGTTACGATTCCATCTTTAAACGCCCGCAGGATCCCTCGGTTGACTCCCGTCGTCAGTCCGAAGTCGTCCGCGTTAACAATCAGCTGTTTCAAGGCGCGGAGACGCGAGCCGCCCGGATTTCGTGTCGCATCTTCAGCCTGAACGTAACCAGTTCCCGAATCATTTTTAAGATCACGTCCGGACTGGCCAGAGTGGAGACGCCGCGATTTCTGGGAAAATAATCTACGCCGAATTGCACGATCTTGAATCCGTGCAATTTGCCCTTGATTAGGAGTTCCGCGTCGATGAACGAACCCTCCGCCTCCAACACGACCTTATCCAAGACCTCCCGCTTAAACAATTTGAAGGAGAAATTGACGTCTTTCACCCGCAATGGAAAGAGGAAACGGATAAGTAAATTGTAGCCCACCGAATACAGGGTGCGGAGAGGTCCTTCCGCGGTACGATCAAATCGAAACGCCGAAACGATGTCGGACTTCGTAAACTCCATGATGCGCACCGCCCTGTTCAACTCGGTGAGATCGACCGGCAAATCCGAGTCACAGTAGAAAACCAGCTCTTTCGCGGCGTTGCTAAAGCCTGTGCGAAGCGCGCCTCCCAGTTTCAAATTCCGTTCGTGGTGGAATACCTTCACAAAGGGATTTGATCCCGCCAACGCTTCCGCGATTTCCGCTGATCGATCCGTGCTGGCGTCATTGACGATGAGGATCTCGTAATCAGACGTCATGTCGGTCAGGGCGGCCTCCGCGAAATGGACCGCGCGCTCGATGTTCTCTTCTTCATTGAACACTGGATACACAACCGAGATGCTTGGTCTCCTTGTCGTCATGCTCAATTCCGGTCTCAAAGCCGACGATAGATTGTCGCGCCATTGATCACGGCCTCCCTTCGATATCCTGAAAGGTATGCACGAAGCACAGGGTATCGCGTCATAGGATGCGTCGCCCAGTCCGGAACCACCGTGGACAAGTCGACTATAAGCGCTGGGGGATGCGCTTCCCAGTCCCTCCGAAACATCTCCCAACTCCCCGGAATCACGCTCTCCGCTCTATCTTTAACCTCGCGAGGCCGGGCCGCGTAGGCGCCAACCAGATGTGTGCAGCTGACGAAACGCGTCGCCATTCGCCGGCCGGAAAAACTGTAGAGCTGCGCG
>DATFXZ010000060.1:0-3077 GCA_035315305.1 Terriglobia bacterium
CTGGTTCCGCGACGCGAAGTATGGCTTGTTCATTCACTGGGGCTTGTATGCCATTCCTGCCGGAGAATGGAAGGGAAGACGCTCGCTCGGATTGGGTGAATGGATTATGAACCGCTCGCAGATTCCCGTGCGCGAGTACGAACCTCTTGCGGCCCAGTTCAATCCTGTAAAGTTCGATGCTGACGCATGGGTACAGCTCGCGCAGGACGCGGGCATGAAGTACATCGTCATAACTTCGAAGCATCACGACGGCTTCGCGATGTTTAAATCGAAGGTTAGCAACTACAACGTCGTCGATGCGACACCGTTCAAGCGTGACGTCCTCAAGGAACTCGCCGATGCGTGCGCCAGGCGGGGCATGCGTCTTGGCTTCTATTATTCACAATCGCAGGATTGGCACGAGCCCAATGGCGCCGGCAATACGTGGGACTTCGGTCCTGATGAGAAGAAGGACTACGATCAATACCTGCGTAGCAAGGCGGAGCCCCAAGTTCGCGAATTGCTTAGCGGTTATGGCCCCGTTGCCCTCATCTGGTTCGACACTCCTCGCATGATGACTGGAGATCGTGCGCAACGATTTGCCGACATCGTACGTTCTCTCCAACCCAACACGCTCATCGACGGGCGTCTCGGAACGGAGGGTGATTATCGTTCGACCGGAGATAACGTGATTCCTTCCGATCCCAGTGGAGAAGCGTGGGAGACGCCGGCCACGATCAACGATACATGGGGATATCGCAAAGACGATACCAACTGGAAGTCGCCAGGACAGATCGTGTTCAAGCTGGTGGATATCGTCAGCAAGGGAGGCAACTATTTGCTGAACGTCGGACCGATGGCGGATGGAACCATTCCGCAACCGAGCCAGGATATCCTCCATACAGTGGGACGATGGCTCAAGGTCAACGGAGAGGCTATCTACGGCGCACACTCAACACCGTTCGGCGAAGAACTCGGAGAACCCAGCGCGAAAGGAGCCAAAGATGTCCGCGGGGCAGCGCTGGTCTACCCACAAACCGAGTGGCGGATCACCACGAAGCCCGGCAAGTTGTACGTTACTTTCTTCAGCGAGCCGCGTGCGCCCTTTCCTATGCCGGCCATGAAGAATGCCGTCAAACGCGCCTACCAGTTGGCCGACGGCACACCCGTGAACGTTACTTCAGAGAACGGGCGCGTTTACTTGAATATCGACCGCCCAATTCTCGATCCCATGGCGACGACCGTCGTGGTCGAGATCGAGGGAGAACGCGCTCAGCGCTAACCATCAGTTGTAACCAAAATAGTCCGCAACCTGCTCGGCGATACGTGCAATGCCGTCTTCGATGTAATTGCCGATGAGATTCGTAGGCGAACCGGCGGAAAGGTTGTGCTTCTCAGTAAAGATCGAAACGACAATTCGATGTTTGTCGTTGATCAGCAAGCCGACATCGTTTGCGATAAACGGGACCATGTCCCCGGTCTTGTGCGGAGTTTGAAATCCGCCGACGTACTTCGGAATTCGCGTCCGGTAGATTTGTCCATTCATGATCTGAGTTATCTGCCTGCTGGCGGATTGGCTGACGGCTTCTCCGAGCGCGATTTTTTCCAATAGTCGGCCCATGTCGCGGGGTGACGAGAGGCCAAACGGTGTTTTCCCTTCATTATGAAACTCGGCAGCACTCGGCGCGGCGGCGAGCGCTTTGAACCAGACGTCGGCGTTTCCGGTGGCACGAATCGTATTCAATCCATAACTTCTCATGAGCTGGTTGACCGGTTCCGGCCCCCCTACTTTCTCGAAGATCACATCGGTGGCCGTGTTATCACTCACGATCGTCATGAGAGTCAGGAGATCTTTCATGGTTAGAACTGCTCCTGCATCCATACTTCTGATGACCCCAGTCCCGGGGCGTTTATCGACCTCCTTTAGCGTGTACCGATCCTGCAATGAGAATTTGCCCGCTTCGATTTGACGAAATGCTTCGACCATCAGTGGAACCTTGATGACGCTCATCGTATCCATAACTTTATCGGCGTTGAACGAAACCTCTTCGTTCGTATCGAGGCACTTGATGTAGATCCCCCAATTCGTGTCGACGCTCTTCGCAATCTGCTCAATGTTGGTCCGGAGGCGTTCAATCGGTGGGGACGCTTGCGGAACATTTTGAGCATGAAGAGGTGCGGACGTCGTAAGAGAGAGCACGATCAATAGGCAAGCCGAAGTTTTCATGTTCGAATGATACAACTGCACGGCCTTGAAACCGTGGTTCACATTGTGAACAAAAGTGACCATGTGTATGATGCCTTCCAGGATTTTCCGCAATGGATTTGACCAAAATCAACGAGCAGCCGCACGTTCGCTTCAACCCGCTCCTTCGTGAGTGGGTGCAGGTATCGCCGAAGCGTACGGACCGGCCTTGGAAGGGCCAGGTTGAACCAGTCGCGCGGGACCGGGTAATGGAATTCGATCCCGACTGCTATTTGTGTCCGGGCAATACGCGAGTGGACGGAAGGAAGAACCCGCAATACGAATCGACATTCGTGTTCGACAATGATTTCCCGGCGCTGGCGCCGTCCGTGCCCGACGGGCACTACGCCGAATCGGGACTGCTTCTCGCTCGCGCTGAACGCGGCATTTGCCGCGTATTGTGCTTCTCGCCCCGTCACGATCGGACTCTTTCGCGAATGAGCGCCGGCGAGATCCGCGCGGTTGTTGATGCGTGGATCGAGGAATACGCGTCGCTTGCCAAACAAGCGGACATCAATTACGTCACGATCTTTGAAAACCAAGGGGCGATGATGGGAGCCAGCAATCCGCATCCGCATTGTCAGATCTGGGCCACGGCGACGATTCCAAATGAACCTGCCAAAGAAGCGGTATCGCTTATGGCGTACCGCGATCGATATGGGGACTGCCTGCTTTGCGCCTACATGAAAATGGAAACCGCATTGAAGCAACGGCTCGTTTTCGAAAACGAGGAATTCGCAGTCATCGTTCCATTCTGG
This sequence comes from Terriglobia bacterium, assembly GCA_035315305.1. Taxonomy (GTDB): domain Bacteria; phylum Acidobacteriota; class Terriglobia; order 20CM-2-55-15; family 20CM-2-55-15; genus 20CM-2-55-15. Next base: position 2,983 of record DATFXZ010000060.1, read on the forward strand.
GCAGTGTGGCCGTTTGAGACGATCGTCATCAGCAGGTCACACATAGGGAGTATGGTGGCACTGGAGGAATGCGGACGGAATGAACTGGCATCCGC
>DATFXZ010000061.1:0-3858 GCA_035315305.1 Terriglobia bacterium
GCCGGATCTTGCCCTCGCAAAGCAACCGAGGCTAGAGCGAGAGGAAAACTTGCGCCCCAAAGAATGGCGGCCGGCAGCACAACCCAGAGCGTCCGCACCAGGTCCAATTGAAACGTGAACATCGGTGTGCTCGCAATGGACGGATCGACCGGCCACCACGGGATCGATTCCGTTAACATGTACGCTGCCCATCCCATCGCCGCGCACAACAGAAGCTGACACCACGCCAGCGCGACGCGCGGCCGCTTCATCTGATGGGAAAGTGCCGACCCGAGCGTACTGCCAATGCCCAGCCCGACAAGAAACACCGCAAGAATGAGAGAGAAGGTGTACACCGTTGCGCCGTACAGCAACGAAAGCGTTCGTGTCCAGAGGACTTCGGATGCGAGCGCTGTCAATCCCGAAAGAGCTATCGAAACATAAATGGGCCATGCCGCGGTTGCGACGGCAACTTCCGAGGCTTCATCGCCGGACGTGTAAGATGCCGATTTCGAAAGGCCGAGGCTCACCAGTGACACAGCGACGTTCAATCCCACCGCCACAAACGTCGTAATCGAAATGTCATGCACACGCATCAAGTAAAAACCAGCGAGCAGGCTTCCTATAACGGCGCCGGCGATGTTTCCGCCGTAGAAAAAGCCCAGCCACGAGACGCCTCGCGGCGTTGTCTCGACCCAGCGCGAAATCGCTGGCAGCGTGGCGCCCATCAGGAATGTCGGCGGCAGCAGGCAGATTCCGGCGATCAGCCCGCGTAGCAGCATGCCTAACAATCCCGATCCGGCCCAGGCGGTGTAGACGCTGTTGATCAGCGGCATCCCGAACAAGAGCACCAGGCCAATGACGCCGATACTCAATTCCATCAAGGCATAAACACGCAACGGATGGAGTCTTCGCGAGACCAGTCGTGGGAACAGCAAACTTCCAAGACACATACCCCCCATGAAGGTCCCGAGCAAGATTCCCAATGAAACTGTCGAGGAGCCAATCACGAGCTCAAGCAGCTGAAACCAGACGACTTCATAGATCAATGCAGCGCAACCGCTGCCGACGAACATAATCAGGAGCAAAGGAAGAACACGGCCCGAAGTTAGCGCCGCCGTTTCATGCGTAGCAACTTCATTGATACTCATTTCACGCATACAAGAACGAACTCCTTTGGATGGACCGAGGATGGTATCATGCCTGGCCCAGGTGCTTGGGGAATTCCTGCTCGCCTAAATCTTCCTAACCAGATTGCCAGGAGAAGATCACATGAACAACGATTGTTTGACGAGGCGGCAGATGCTGCAGCGACTCGGCGGGATCATCGGTCTTGCTGCAGTTTTGCCACTGCCTGCGCGCTCGCTAGCACGGGCACAGGGGCTGAGTGCCGTCGCAAATGCGCCGGTATCGCTGACGTCCGCAGAAGCGGAAACATTACGAGCGATCATCGCGCGGATTATTCCTGCTGATGAAAACGGACCCGGCGCGCTGGAAGCACGAGCCGATCGGTACATCGATCGTGCGCTCGCCGGCGCGTTAAAGAATCAGCGCTCAACGTACGCAGCGGGCCTTGCTGCCATCGATGCTTACGCTCAATCTGCAAAAGGGTCGGTGTTTGCAAAACTATCTACGTCTGACCAAGATCTCATTCTCACCGAAATACAATCCGACCGTGCGACCGGTTTCGCCGGCGGCGGGTCAGGGCAATTCTTCAATCTCGTTCGAACGCACACAATCCAAGGCACATTCTCGGATCCCTTCTACGGCGGGAACGAGAATTTCATCGGCTGGGATCTAATTGGTTACCCAGGCGCGCGTGTCGTGGTGTCACCGAACCTGCAACGTATGGACATCAAGCCGGAGTCGAGCCGCAAATCCGCATACGATTACAGCATGTTCATTAAAGGAGAATTCTAGCCATGGCCACGACTCTCAAGAAAACGAACGTCGTGATCATCGGCCTTGGCGCGGCAGGCGGCGTAGCATGTCTTCCGCTGGCGCAATCAGGACTCGAAGTAATCGGCCTGGAAGCGGGATCATGGCTGGATACCAAGGACATGGCTCCTGATGAGCTCAAGCTCAATCGCGGCTTGTGGCCGCCGGGACCGCAGAAAACGAAACTGGAAGGGATAACGGTCAGAGCGAATGACTCACAGACGGCGACTCGTGTGAATCATCCGATGATGAATGCCGTCGGCGGGACATCTGTCCACTACTGGGCACAGAGCTGGCGATTGAACCCTTGGGATTTCAAAGTTCGCAGCGAAACGATCCGTCGTTACGGACCGTCACGGATTCCGAAGGGCTCGACCATCGAGGATTGGCCGCTCACCTACGAAGAGCTCGAGCCGTACTACGACAAAGTGGAATATGAGATCGGTGTCTCCGGGAAAGCGGGAAACATTGCTGGGAAAAAAGATGAACGCGGAAACATCTTCGAAGGCGCGCGTAAAAGGGAATATCCATTGTCGCCGCTACGGACGAGCGGATACATGGAAAAAATGATCGCGGCTGCAAAATCGCTCGGCTGGCATTCTTTCGTAGCTCCGGCAGCAATAACGAGCCGGCCTTACAACGGACGCCCAGGTTGCGCGTATCACGGATACTGCTCGGGCGCAGGCTGTCACATCAGCGCAAAGAGCTCAACAGCCGTCACGACGATTCCGAAAGCCATGAAGGCCGGCAAATTCACGGTTGTTACTGAAGCCCGCGTGACCACAATCGAGGTCGAGAATAATGGCCGAGTCAGCGGTGTGAATTACCTCAAAGCCGGTCAGGAGTATTTCCAACCGGCCGACGCAGTACTCGTCGCAAGCTATGCTTATGAGAATGCCCGTTTGCTGTTGCTCTCGAAATCCAAAGCCTATCCGAATGGACTATCCAACAATCATCACCAGGTCGGGAAGCATTACTTCAGCCACAATCAGGGCGGCGCGGTAAGCGCTCTGTTCCCTTTTAATCTGAACAACTGGTACGGAACACCTGCTCAAGGTATTGCGATCGACAACTGGGCTGATGACAACTTTGACCACTCCGGCCTCGATTTCATTGGAGGCGGAAATCTGTACACCTACACCGAGCGAAGGCCAATGGCTGCCATCAACGGAGTGCAGGCCTGGATGCAAGGCGGACCGAATTGGGGTTCCAAGTGGAAGGCCTTTGTGAAAGAAAACGCGGATCGTTGGAATGTCGCTTACTTGCAGAAAACGACGTTGCCCTACGAAGACAATTATCTGGATCTTGATCCTGTGGTGAAGGACCCACTGGGATTTCCCGTGATTCGTATCACTGCCGAATACAAGGATAACGAACGCAAGATCGGAACGTTCATCGCGGAAAAAATGCGGCAATGGTACATGGCTGCCGGTGCATCAAGAGTGAATGGTGACGGCAATGTAGCGGGAAGCATGTTCGCGTCGACGCACGCATATGGCGGTACGCGCATGGGTGATAATCCCGAGACAAATGTCGTTGACCGATGGGGCTTCTCGCACGAGGCGCCGAACCTTGGAATACTCGGCGGCTCCGTCATGGGCACCAGCGGTGCGCGCAACCCGACGCAAACTCTTCAGGCTCTTGCGTGGCGGACGGCGGAGCATCTGGCCCAAAACTGGAAAAATATCGTGAAGTGAATATGCCGGTCACCACAGAGACACAGAGACACAGAGCGATCCGATTTATTCTCATATTTCTCTGTGTCTCTGTGTCTCTGTGTTTAAGAACGTCCGCCCACGACATACCAGCCGATATCACGATCCAGTCATTCCTTAAGCCGGAAGGCCAAACGCTTCACTTCCTTATGCGCGTTCCACTCAAGGCGATGCGCGACATCGAATTTCCGAAGCGCGGACCCGGCTATCTGGATCTTGATCGAGT